>DAIUKI010000061.1:0-10793 GCA_036848255.1 Bacteroidales bacterium
ACACCAAGGTAGCTTACCCGGTGGAATTCCAGTAATCCTGCTATCTCCGCTGCTCCTGCCCCGTATCCGAAAGCCTTAACCATTGCCATTATACGTGTGCCCGGTTCGAGGTTTTTCCTGAATTCATTTATATTATTGTAAATTGCGTCGAGGTTAATCTCAAGGAGAGTGATATGAACCTGTTGTTCGAGCAGTTTCCCGATCTTTTCAAACTCAAATACACGGGCGCCCTTCAACAGAATCACCTCGTTCCAGAACTCTCTGCTGCTGAAATTCTCTATAAAATCATCAGTTGAATAAAAGAATCTGGCCTCATCATCAAACGAAGAGCTGTTCCTCATAAGCTCTTTCCCTATCCCGATGAATTTGTCTATCCCAGTTTTTCTGACAAGATCAGCTACTTCGCTGTAAAGCTCCTTCTCCCCGCGGCCGCTCTGAATGAAATCCGAAAGTATGAGTGTCGTTTTGAGGTTATTTTGTGACTGGAGATAATCCAGCGCCATTTTCAGGGAGCCAGGATCAGAATTATAATAATCCTCAATGAGATGACAATTATTGATCCCTCTTTTCATCTCCATCCTCATTGCCACGGAGGCAAGTCCGGAAAGCCCGTATCTTATCTCAGCCGGGTCCATTCCGATTGCCAGACATGCCGATGCCGCTGTAACTGCATTCTCTTCGGAGGCGCGGTCGCTGAAGGGTATCTCAAAATCTAATAATTCATTATTGTAAGTGAGCTGAAGGCTGGTACGGCCGTTTTTCTTATGCCGTTTTTTTACAAATACCTTCGCACGGGGATCTTTGAACGACCAGTCAAAAAGCGTTTTTGACCTGAGATTCTGATCATTGAGTATTATTTCCTTAATGATTTCCTGGTCGCTGCAAAAAATCAGGGTTTTGGCATTTATAAACAGTTTCAGTTTTTCCCTGGCTTTTGTCTCATGGTCAGGGAAGTTTTCGTTGTGAGCATCTCCTATGTTGGTAATGATGCCTATTTCCGGATCTATTACCCGCTGAAGTTTTTCCATCTCTCCCGGGAAAGAAATGCCGGCTTCGAAAATTCCGAATTTGAATTTGTCCTCCAGCTTCCAAACCGAAAGCGGCACGCCAATCTGAGAATTGTAGCTTTTCGGGCTTCTGATCACCGGGGAGGTCCTGCCCAGTAAATCGCCGAGCCATTCCTTGACAATTGTCTTTCCGGCACTTCCGGTCACTGCGATTACTGTTGACTGAAAGGCTGCTCTTTTCGCAACCGCCAGAAGCTGCAGGGCCTCAATTGTATTTATACAAACTATGAATGCAGCGTCAGGATAAAAATCAACATTATCAGGCACGCTCTCAACGATGAACACTCTCACCCCCTTCCGGAAAAGCAGATCAATGAACTGGTGTCCATCATGATTGCTCCCCCTGATTGCTATGAAGGCACTGTTTTCTGTAAAGGTTACCTGCCTGCTGTCAATAATCAGATCCGAAACCATCAGATTTCCGGGACCTGTGAGAGTGCCACCTGTTATTCCTGCAATATCTGAAGCTGATAAATCCATTTAACTTTCCCTGATGGCGCTATTGAAACAATCCCGGCAAAGGGGCTCATACTTGTCTTTTTCACCCAGAACAACGACCTGCTCCTCTTCCGATTTACGGAAAGAGTACTGGGCCAGGCTTCCGCATCGCATGCAAATGGCATGTACCTTTGTTATGTATTCGGCAATGGAAAGAAGGCCAGGTATCGGGCCAAATGGATTTCCCATGAAATCCATATCCAGCCCTGCAACCACAACCCTGACACCTCTGTCGGCCAGCTTATTGCAGACCTCGACAATTGAATTGTCAAAAAACTGTGCCTCATCAATTCCGACAACGTCAACATCTCCGGCCAGAAGAAGTATTGATGAAGAATTATCGACCGGCGTGGAAACAATTGACTTGTCATCGTGCGAAACGACCCTGTTTTCAGAGTACCTCTTATCGAGCGAAGGCTTGAAAATCTCCACCTTAAGACCGGCAAACTGAGCCCTGCGAAGCCTTCTGATAAGCTCTTCGGTCTTACCAGAGAACATCGATCCTGTAATAACCTCGATCGTTCCCCTTTTTCCGGTAATTCTGCCCGAATTCTCAAGAAAATCCATACTCAATTAATGTCCGGATGCAAACGCTAAATGTAGCTTAATTCCGTTAAGACTTGTGTAATAATATTTACTTTTGCAAAATAAGGAAATTGGTTTGTTATAAATATAACAGAAGGCATGGATTTAAACGCTACGATCGATATTATTATCAGGGATCTCAATGAGGCAAGGGAAATTATTGACGATCTGAAGAAATACCCCGGTGTTCCTGAACTGCAGGTTGAACTGGCAAAATCGAAATGCAAGAGCGCTTCGGAAGTCATTGCCCTTTTCAAAACAATGCAGACAAAAGTAACTTCACCGGTTCAGGAAATACAAGGTTCCGTTGAGCAGCCCGTCAGGGAAAAACTCCCGGAGAAACCTGAAAAAGCCGTTGTTGTCCCTGAAAAACCGGTTGGGGAAATTCCCGTAACCGTGATTCAGGAGGCCCCTCCAGTAAAGACTTCGCGAAGACCTACGGAGCAGTCAATAATTGCGGACCAGTTCTCAAACAGGCCCGAAAGCTTCAATGAAAAACTTGGAAGCCATAAACACGAAGAGGATGTTCTGGAAATATTGAGAACCAAACCCCTCTCGAGCCTCGATGAAGCCATCGGAATCAATGATAAGTTCATTTTTATCAGGGAAATATTTGATGGAAGACCTGAGATTTATAATCAGGCTATTGAGAAACTGGAGTCTGTCGGAAGTATTTCCGATGCCATGGCAGTGATAATGAGCTATACCGGCGAAGATACCGGAAATGAAGCCGTCAGGCAGCTTGTTGATCTGATAAAGCGCAAGTTCCTTGCCCATGAGTAAACTCTTCCTGGTCCCGACACCTATCGGAAACCTCAGGGATATAACCTACAGGGCAGTGGAGGTCCTGGGAAGTGTTGACCTGATTCTTGCAGAAGATACAAGGCAGGCCAGAAAGCTTTTATCCCATTATAATATTCTTACTCCGGTACAGTCGCACCATATGTTCAATGAGCATAAAAGCGCTGAAGCTGTTTGTTCCAGGATACTTTCCGGAACAACCGTTGCACTTATCTCCGATGCCGGTACTCCCGGAATATCTGATCCGGGTTTCCTTCTTGTAAGGACATGCCTCGAAAAGGATATCCCTGTCGAGACACTTCCTGGCCCTTCAGCGCTGATACCGGCACTTGTGAATTCAGGTTTGCCCAGTGAAAGGTTCTGTTTTGAAGGATTCCTCCCTCCCAAAAAAGGCAGAAACAAAAGACTTACTGCCCTTGCAGAAGAACAAAGGACCATGATTTTTTATGAATCACCCTACCGGTTGATAAGGACCCTTGAGGACTTGTCAGAATGCTTTGGTCCGGAACGCCAGGCATGCGTATCAAGGGAACTGACCAAAGTCTTTGAGGAGAATATCAGGGGAACCCTCTCATTTCTTGCCGGTCACTATAAAAAGCATACTCCAAAGGGTGAAATAGTAATAACCGTTGCCGGTAACAAGTCATGAACAGATCAGATGGAGGATCGTTTTTACCAGGTATGAAGAGAGGTATCCAGCTTCTCCTGCTGATCGTCATTTCCGCGCAAATGGCCAATGCCCAGGTACTCAGAGGCACGATCCTCGACGAATCCGGATTACCTGTTCAGTATGCCACTGTTTATATTCAGGAACTGAAGCAGGGAACAACTTCAAATACCAGGGGTGTCTATGAGATAAGGCTCCTGCCTGGCAATTATACCGTTATTTTCCAGAGCCTCGGGTTCGAGCCGGTATTTGAAACCATTAAGATGTCCGACACTCTCATTATAAGGAATATTACCCTGCACGAACAGATCTACGAGATACCTGAGGTTAGAATCTCCCCTTCAGGCGAAGATCCCGCACTGTCAATAATGAGGAAGGTCATCGGGCTTGCTCCATATTATCTTAATTATGTAAATTATTACAAAGCAGAAGTTTACATTAAGGGTAATCTCCTCATCAAAAGGATCCCAAGGCTCATTGAGCGCTCGATGCGGATGGGCCGATCAGGTGACAATGTAACGGTTTCGGCAGGCGGAAAACCCGTAAACAATGAACGGATCCTTAAGGCGGGTGATGCATTTCTCCTGGAATCATTCAATGAAATAGAATTTACTGCGCCCGATAAATACGTTCAAAGGGTTATTTCGTTCAACAGCACTTTCCCCGACCAGGGGAATGATGTCTCGCCTATGGACTATATCCAGGCAAGCTTTTATCAGCCGATCCTTGCTGACATGGCCATCTCTCCTCTTTCTCCGCAGGCATTCAGCTATTATGATTTCAGATATACCGGGACCACTTTTCAGGGAAATCATACCATCAACAAGATCGAGGTTATTCCCAAACATAAGAGCCAGCAGCTTTTTGCCGGATCAATTTTTATAATTGAGGATCTCTGGTGCCTGCATAGCGTAGATCTTACCAATGAGAATCTTGCGGGGAAAATAAGAGTCCGGGAATTATATATTCCCGTTCAGGAGGAGGTATGGATGCCTGTCAGCCACCAGATTGACATCGATCTGCAAATAATCGGGATAAGAGCCGATGTCGGGTATATGAGTTCTATGAAATACCTTGATGTAAAACCAAATGAAAAGCTTCAGAAGCCCGGGGATCTGGCAACAGGATTTGCAGGAAGATACCAGCCTGACACTGCAGCAACAAAATCGAACAGGGAAATAAACAGGATCCTTCAGAAAGAAGAGCTGACAAACCGGGATATGGTTAAGCTTGGAAAACTTCTTGAGAAGGAATCTGTAAAAACCAGGAACGACAGCTCCGCAAAGAGCCTTGAAATAAAAGATAACACAACGCATATTGTTGATCCTGATGCTGGAAAGAAGGATAGCACTTACTGGGCTGGCATAAGACCAATACCCCTCTCAGATATAGAGGTGCGGAGTCTGCAAAAGAGTGACAGTGTCAAAGCAGAACTTTCCGGGATCAGGGAAACATCTGCTGACACTTTATCTGCGACAGACGGAAGAAAGAAACCAGGTAAATTCAAAAGAGGTGTCGGCCATCTTCTGATGGGCCATACATGGTCAGATACAACAGGATTAAGTTTTACAAACGGCGGACTTATCGACCTCGGTAACCTGAGCTTCAACACCGTTGATGGCTTCATTTATGGTATCGATTTCAGAATAAACAAAAAGCTGAAAGACAAGGGATCGCTGGCTCTTTACCCTGACATCCGCTATGCCTTCAGCAGGGAGAAGGTTATGTGGAGATTAAACGCAAACTATTCAACCAGAGGGATGAAACCAAAACAGTTCAGTATCCGTGCAGGAAAAACAAGCAGGGATATCGGAACGGGAGGAGGAATAAATCCGCTTATAAACAGTGTGTCTTCCCTGCTTATGGAAAGGAATTACCTGAAGCTCTATGAAAGCAGGTTCCTGAATATCGGGTTTGAAACTGAGATCGCTAACGGACTTAAGTTTGAAATCAGGGGTGGATTTGAAAACAGGAAAGTGCCTGAGAACAATACGTCATTTTCAATTATAAATACAAACCGGGAATATACCTCCAACTTACCTGTAAATGAATATCTGGCCTCCGGATCAGATATCATCAATTTCGTTGCCGATCAGAAACACTTTGAATTTGTAACAAATGTTACATATACTCCATACCAAAAGTACAGGATCAGTGGAAAGAATAAAGTGCCTCAGGGATCAGACTGGCCAACATTCAGGTTTATATGGCAACATGGTGTAAATATTACACCCTCATTATCAGATAAATACCGGCATTTTGATATGATCAGGTTCGAGATATCCCAGAGACGCGAGACCGGGGCATTCAGCGAACTGAGATGGAGGATCAGGTCAGGGGCATTTGCCGACAACAGGAACATACCATTTTTCGATTTCTTCCATTTCAATCCGCAGCCGGTAAGATTGTTGATCGATGATTATGATGATGCATTTATGCTACCGGCATATTATTCATTAAGCACACCTGAATTGTTTGGCGAGGCTCATCTGCGATACACAACACCTTATTTGATTCTGAAGCTGCTGCCGGGATTAAGCAACACACTTGTCCGCGAGAATCTTATATTTTCATACCTCGGATCGCGTTACAATACCAATTATACCGAAATCGGATACAGTCTCAGCGAGATATTCTTCCTCGCAGAAGCAGGTGTATTTGTGGGATTCGATGATTTTAAGTACAGAAGCTTTGGTATAAAAATTGCCCTGAGGCTTAATTGAATTTTACCCAAAAGGCGGTTCATTAAGCAGATCAGCTTCCTGATCAAACTTGTCACCCATGTTTCTCAGCTTATCATGGTTCATCTTTGAGCCGAGTGTAATGCTTGGCGATCCTTCCTTGATCTCCGGATTGCTATCAATATCAAAATCATCAATATCAACGAACTGAGCCCTTTCCTCACGGAACCTCAACCTTATATCATCTACGGGACCGTTGCGGTTTTTGGCCAGGATTATTTCTGCAATGCCCTTGGTCGAACTGCCATCCTCAAATGTAAGAATCCCGAATTTATCCTGGCGATGGATAAATACCACCATATCGGCATCCTGCTCAATGGCGCCCGATTCCCTGAGGTCAGAAAGCAGGGGCCGCTTTAAGCCTCCCCTCATTTCAACCGACCTGTTAAGCTGGGAAAGTGCAAGAATGGGGACATTGAGCTCCTTGGCAACGCTTTTCAGTGATCTTGAAATATTACTCACCTCCTGCTCGCGGCTTCCGGCATTTTCAGGGCCCGACATCAGCTGAAGGTAGTCTACAATCACCAAATCAAGCTTGCGCTGAGCCATAAGGCGCCTGCATTTCGCCCTTAGCTCGAAAATCGATATTGCAGGAGTGTCGTCGATGAAAATAGGGGCCTGGACCAGTTTTTTTATCCTGGTGTCAAGCTGTTTCCATTCATCTTCTGTGAGGCGCCCGTTCTTTATTTTCTCTCCCGGGATATCAGTTTCAGCAATTATAAGTCTGTTGACAAGCTGGATCGACGACATTTCACATGAGAAGATGGCTACCTTCTTTCCATGATCAATGGCCATGTTCCGGGCCATTGAAAGGGCGAATGCCGTTTTTCCCATTGAAGGACGGGCCGCAATGATTATAAGTTCCGACTTCTGCCAGCCTGATGTAAGCCTGTCGAGCTTTGTGAAGCCCGAAGGTATGCCAACAAGAGCGTCTTCTCTTTTACCGGCTTCCTCAATTTCCCTGATGGCCTCCTTGATTACCATGTTTATTGGAGAAACCTCACGCTTTATATTTCCCTCTGCGATCTGAAAAAGCTCATTCTCTGAGAAATCGAGAAGCTCGGTCACGTCAATCGAATCATCAAACGACCTGGTCTGAATCTCGGTTGAAACCCTTATAAGCTCACGCTGTATATACTTCTGGGCCACTATTCTTGCATGGTAATCGACATTGGCGGCTGACACGACTTTCGCTGTAAGCTGGGTAAGATAGACTGGTCCCCCGACGCTCTCAAGTTCATCATGGGCCCTCAGCTCTTCTGTAACCGTATAGAGATCGACAGGATACTCTCTCATCGAAAGGTCCGACACTGCCTTGAATATCTTCTGATGAGCCTCCTTGTAAAAGCTGGCAGGCTTTAGGATATCCAGGATAGTGATCACAGCCTCCTTTTCGAGCATTATAGCTCCGAGAACTGCCTCCTCCATATCGATCGCCTGGGGCGGAACCTTTCCGAAATCAGGTAATTGGGTGATTACTGGCCTTGCAGCCTGTTTTTGTCTTGCCATCAATAATATAGTGCTGATTTTATGGTATTTACAAGATGACGATTAGTTATCATCAGGGTTGACCAAAGGTAAAAATAAGCATATTGATTAAACCGTTAAGGGGTTTTATTATTACAAACATTCTTATGTTTAAAACTTGTTGAAAAACCAAATCATCGCTCTACTGCCCAAAAATCCGATTGATATGGTATTTTTGTATTAAACAACCTGAAATGCTTGTTTTTCCAAAAGCAAAGATCAATCTGGGATTGAGAATCACCGGCTGCCGGCCTGATGGATATCATGACATTGAGACTCTCTTCTATCCGGTAAGCCTTTTCGATGCCCTTGAGCTGGTAGCTGATCCGGATGAACATAGAAAAGATACTCTTACCATTTCCGGCCTCGAAATACCGGGTAAGCCGGAGGACAATATTGTTTTAAGGGCAGTCAAAAGCCTCAGGGAAACCTTTCATGTGCCTTTTCTCAGAATCCATCTTCACAAAAACATCCCTTCAGGTGCCGGACTCGGTGGCGGATCGTCAGATGCAGCATTCATACTGAAGGCAGTCAGCAGGACATTCGATCTCCCGCTGAGTGCCGATGAACTGAAAAACATTGCTGCCCGACTTGGAAGCGACTGCCCTTTTTTCATCGATTGCCAGCCTGCATTTGCATCAGGAAGAGGAGAGATCCTCACTCCTGCTGACTATATTCTGGAAGATTATTATGCTGTGCTTGTGAATCCCGGTATAACAGTCAGCACCACTGAAGCTTATGAAAATTGCAGTACGTCGAAACCTGAATTTTCCCTGGAGGAACTGGTAAAACACCCTATTACTGAATGGAAAGATATCATAGTCAACGATTTTGAAAAAACTGTCTTCGTCATTCACCCACAGATAAAAGAAATCAAGCAGGCCCTTTACCGCTCCGGTGCAAATTACAGTTCGATGTCGGGTAGCGGATCGACTGTTTATGGGATTTTCAATGAAAAACCGGTAATTCCCCATAATCTGAGGAGGCTGGTTATCCATGAAGGGAGTCTGCGGACTATTTAAGTTCCATTAAAACTGTTCCCTTCGACACCTTGTCGCCCTTGTTTATATGTATTTTCATGATAGTGCCATCCATAATGCATTTCATAATGTTTTGCATTTTCATTGCATCAAGTATCACAAGATCCTCACCTTGCTTTACCTGCTGGTTCTCTTTTACAAGAATATCGAGAACGGTCCCGGGTATAAAGCTTACTATTTTCTTTGGATTGGAGGGCTTATAAACCCTCCTGTTTAAGAATTTCGGGCTGAGCCTTGTCTTGTACAGGATTGAATTGATATTCAGTATCCCGAGGTTTTCAGTTTTTTTCATGATTCACTTCTTCAGTTTTCCCGACAATTAATCAGAATGGCGGCAGTCCGTGTTTTTTATCAAGCACTTTAACCACCTTGTTTTCTGAGGCTAAAATAGCATGGAGAAGGAACCGGCGTGTCTCCCTGGGTTCAATGACTGCGTCGACATATCCGCGGGCAGCAGCTACATAGGGATTGGCGAACTTTGCTTTAAATTCTCCGACTTTCAGCTTCCGTGTTACATCCGGGTCGTCTGATGACATTATCTCTTTCCTGAAGATTATATTCGCTGCTCCCTCAGGTCCCATAACCGCGATCTCAGCGGTCGGCCAGGCAAAAACAAAATCGGCCCTCAGATGCCTGGAGCTCATAGCAATATATCCTCCTCCATATGCTTTCCTGAGGATTAACGTGATTTTCGGAACCGTGGCTTCACTGTATGAATAGAGTACCTTTGCCCCATGGCGGATCACTCCTGCATGCTCCTGGTCAACCCCGGGAAGATATCCTGGGAGGTCGACAAGAGTTATTATCGGGATATTAAACGCATCACAGTACCTTATGAACCTTGCGGCTTTGTCGGAGGAGTCAACATCGAGCACACCCGCCATTTCAAGTGGCTGGTTGGCGACAAATCCTGTGGTCCTGCCCCCCATCCTGCCAAAACCTATAACTATGTTTTTTGCATACAATTCCATGATTTCGAAAAAATCTGAATTATCTGCAACCGATCTTATCACATCCCGTACATCATATGGAAGAGTGGGATCATCAGGGACAATCTTTTCAAGATCATATTTTTTGTCAGGTTCTCCGGGTTCAAAAGATTTTGCCTTCCTGCTGTTGTTCCAGGGGATAAAGGTTATGAGCTTCTTGATCTGTTCAAAGCACTCGTCTTCGCTTTCGGCAAAAAAATGTGCATTCCCTGTAATCTCGCTATGAACCCGGGCCCCTCCAAGATCTTCCATTGTGATCTCTTCACCCAGTACCGTTTTTATTACTTCTGGTCCGGTAATGAACATTTTCGAGATCTTATCGACCACAAAAACGAAATCAGTCAGCGCCGGCGAATATACTGCACCTCCGGCACAGGGGCCCAGTATAACCGAAATCTGCGGAATTATCCCGCTTGAAATTGTGTTCCTGAAAAATATCTCCCCGTAGCCCGCGAGTGAGTTAACTCCCTCCTGTATCCTTGCTCCGCCTGAATCGTTGATGCCGATCAGGGGGATCCTCATTTTGAGGGCATGGTCCATGATCTTGGTTATCTTCCTGGAATGCATATGACCGAGCGATCCTCCGGCAACAGTAAAATCCTGGGCATAAATCGCAACCGGGGCTCCATATATTGTCCCTGAGCCTATAATAACGCCATCGCTGGGAAGGGATTTTTTGTCCATATCAAAATCACGGGCATCATGCTCCACGAAAAGGTCATACTCGATAAAGGAGTCCTTGTCCAGAAGCGACATGATTCGCTCGCGGGCGGTCCTCTTGCCCATGGCTTTCTGTTTTTCGATTGCCTGTTCTCCTCCCCCGAGCAATATTTGCTTGCGCTTCTCCTGGAGTTCCTTTATTTTTTTATTTACTCCCA
>DAIUKI010000062.1:0-10469 GCA_036848255.1 Bacteroidales bacterium
CGGTAAAAACACTGCTCGATGACAAACTGCGGGCTTTTTTAATCCTTCCGGCCTGTTTTACTGTAATGTTATTCCGGACTTTTTTTCAGATCAAACACATAGTTGCCTGCTTTTAAATAATAAGAACCTTCAGCACTTTTATCCAACCGGGGGAGTTTTTCCCCGGTGGACAACTTCATTCCCTTTAAGGAATAGGTCTCAGGCAGAAACATATCTGCCGATGAATTCGCAGGAATTGTCACTTCATATCTGATACTGTTTTTATTTTTTGTCCATTTCGATAAGACCTCGCCATAGGGTGAAAAATGCGTTGCCCTGGCAAAGGAGAGTCCTTCAACAAAGAATGGTTTAAGAATGATGTTCTTAAAGCCCGGCTTATCAGGATCGGGATTGATGCCGCCAAGAGCCTTATAAAACCATGCACTTATTTCTCCAAACATGATGTGGTTCAACGAGATGTCTCTTGTTGCATCCACCGGCCAGTTTTCATACAAAGTAGTGGCGTTGTTCACAATCCACCATCCCCACGATGGGAATGTCTCCTGCGATGACAGCAAATAGGCCAGATCGGCATAACCATTTTCACTCAGGGCATTGAGAATAGCTTTGGTGCCCAACAATCCCACATCAATATGAGAATTGTCAGCCTTAACCTGTCGGGCAAGATTACCGGCCACTATGACTCTGAGTTCCTCAGGCACCACCCCCCAGTAAAGTGGTACACTGAGTTCAGTCTGAAACCCACTGCCGTAAACTCCTGTCTCTTTATCCAGATATTTCCCATTGATAGCATTCTTTATTTTTTTGGCCAGATCTGAATATTTGATATAATCTTCCTCTTTATGCAATATTTTTGCGGTCTTCGATAATATTTTAGCATCAATGAAATAATATACCGAGGAGGTTAATTCCACAGGTGATTTTGATTTCACCGGCACCCAATCCCCAAGCCCCCAGGAAGTCAGTCCCGTTGGACTTATTTCTGTAATATGGTCAACATAACGTTTAATATTGTCATAACAATCAGACAATAATCGTGTATCGCCATAGAAAAGGTATATATTCCATGGGATAATGGCAATGGTGCTGGTCCAGTCAGGGCCGTTTGCCCAGTGATAACCCCAGCCACTTGTGGGGACGATAGCCGGAAGCACACCATTGGGTTGCTGTTCATCCCTGTGATCTGCCATCCATTTCTCGTAAACGGTAATTCCGTCGAAATTATAAAGACCTGTTTCAATAGCAATATGTGCATCTCCTGTCCATCCGTTTTTTTCCCGCTGGGGACAGTCGGTAGGATAGCCGAAGAGGTTTGCCAGGTAGGAATTATTGGTCGCCCACCATATTTTATTTACGGTCGGGTTCGACGTTTCGATCTCACCTGCGGGAGGGACATCGCTATGCATGAAATAACCTGAAAGGTTTTCAGTTGTAAGAAGAACAGGTTTACTACTTGTCACTTCAACGAATTGAAACCCCTTATAGTTGAACCTGGGCATGAAGCTCTCCTCTCCCTGGCCATTAAGGATAAAAATATCTGTCTGAAACGGATCCGTTTCGTCGGTCGGCCGGTAATGTACATTTATATTTGACATATCAGCCCTGCCATCCTGATTGAGCCGTTCGGCATGCTCAAGGCGGAAAATTGTACCGGCTTCACCCCTTATCCTGAACTGGCATACACCTGAAATATTTCTTCCCAGATCAAAAACATACGTCGTATCATTTATTCTGCGGGCACTTTTTGCAGGGATCGTTTCCACGTTGCGGATAGGATGCAGTTGCTGGGAAACGATGTTTTGGGAAGGGGCAGCCCTGTAGATACTTGCTTTCCAGTTAGAGTCGTCAAAACCTGTTCTGTTCCAGCCGGGTTGTTCCAGTCGTGCATCATAATGCTCGGCAGTATATATGCTATTGAAAATTACCGGACTAAGAGAGCACTTCCAGCTATTGTCAGTAGTAATTATTTCCCTTGAACCATCTTCATATGTGATATGAACATCCATGCAGAATGCTGGCCTGTCCCGCCATGGAGCACTGTCAAAATACCATACTGCTGTCGACTGGTGGTTGTACCATCCGTTGCCAAGCAATACCCCTATGGCATTTTTGCCATCCTGAAGAGTCCCGGAAATATCGTAAGTGACATACAGGTTCCGCCGGTCATAACGCGTGTACATCGGGTCGAGCCGGTGATCTCCTGCTTTCTGTCCATTGATATACATCTCATAAAGACCACCCACTGCAATATATGCACGCGCGGATCTGACCTTCCTGTTCACATCAAACTCTTTCCTGAATACTGGGGCTTCCCGGGTTCCGATACCCAGGCCGTCGCTTATCCATGAGCCTCTCCAGTTTTCTGTCTTCATCATTCCTGTCTCGAAGAAAGCTGATGCCGGACTTGTCTTAACGCCATCCATGTCCCATACCTCCACGCTCCAGTAATATCTTGTAAAAGGCTCAAGTTCGCTGCCGGAATATGTCACAAGCATCCTGTCAGATACTACTCTTTCGGAATCCCAGCAATCTCCTTTTCCATTTACTACTGAAAGAGAATCCTTACCGATAACCAAACGGTAAGAGTCCTGTATTGCGCCAAACCTTTCATCATTCAATAGCCAGGAGAGCCGGGGAGCGTCTGAATCAACTCCAACAGGATTAATAAGGTATTCACAACGTAGATTTTCAGGGGTACAATTACTTTCCTGCGGATAAGCTGCCTGTAACGTAAAGGTTATAAGAAAAGTAATTAATAAAAGGGGCTTCATTTAAAAGGGATTAGAATAATTATACCACAGGTAATTTCCATGGCGCCCTGTAGTCTGGAATCAGGTATTGATTTGCCTCCTTATCGTTTGTAAATTTAGTGCCATCCCATACCAGTTTTTTCCCTGTACGGTAGGCAATATTCCCCAGTGCCGAGAATTTTGCAATATGTGCACCGGTCTCAACATTGACATTCGTATTTTGATCACGCCTGACAATACAATCAAGATGATTTGAAACATTGTTTTTAAGACCTTCCCCTGTTCCCTTTTTCCATGGTACGGCTTCCATACGGGTAACATTGTTTACAACCTCGGGTATAACCTCCCATCCACCACGGTCAACTACCAGGGTGCCGTTTTCTCCGACAAACCCGAGTACGGCATTCCTGCCATATCCGCCATCGTTAATTCCGATAGCATGGTCCCACATAACATTAAAACCTTCAAATTCATAAATTACCTGGAGGCTGTCTGGTGTTTCGCAGGCATCGTCGGGATAGCCATATTTGCCCCCCATAGCCATAATTGATTTCGGTGCGGTAACATTCATTCCGAACAATGCAAAATCGAGCAGATGAACACCCCAGTCGGTCATAAGGCCACCGGCATAATCCCAGAACCATCTGAAAGTAAAATGGTAACGGTTCTTGTTGAAAGGTCGCGACGGTGCAGGTCCGAGCCACATATCATAGTCAACTCCTGCAGGAACAGGCGCATCAGCAACTACCGGGATAGAGGTGTTCCAACCCTGATAAGAATAGACTCTTACAAGACGTATGTTACCAAGCTTCCCTGACCTTAAGAAATCAACGGCCTCCAGCCAGTGAGGATCGCTCCTCTGCCATTGTCCGACCTGCACAATACTCTTGTTTTTCTTTGCAGCTTTTACCATGAGGTTACACTCTTCAATAGTCCTTCCCAGAGGTTTTTCACAATACACATCCTTTCCTGCCTCACAGGCAGCTATCATCTGAAGGCAATGCCAATGATCGGGTGTCCCTACAATAACAATATTAATATCCTTGTTATCGATCAATTTTCGCCAGTCTTTATAAAGATTTTCAGGTTTCTTTCCACGTATTTTCTCAACATTTGAGGCTCTGCGGTTAAGAACGCCATCATCAATATCGCACAAAGCGATACATTCTACCTCAGAATGTTTAAGAAATTCACTCAGATTACTGAATCCCATACCATTGCACCCTATCAATCCGATATTGACCCTGTCGGAGGGAGCGGTAGAGGCAAAGGCACCAGATACTGTGGGAGCCAGTCCCAAACCTGCAGTGGCAATTGCAGTGTTCTTTAAAAAAAACCTTCTTGTTGTCATAATGTATAAATATTAATGGTAATAATCAGTTCCGGTAATTGAGGCTTACCCCATCTTTTGTCAGGTAAAAATAATCAAATGAACCGTTAAAATCAACAATTTAAATTACACTTAATAAGTTTAGTCGGACACTATTTATTATTTTTACTTAAATATCTTTATTAGCAGTTTATGAATCCTGTATCAAAATGTAATACCATGAAAAAACATGCCTTCTTCAGTATTCTTTTTATTTTATTGGCTATCCCTTATATTCTGAATTCCCAGCAGGCATCTTTTGATTATCCTTTCCGGGATCCGTCCCTTGCCACAGAGGATCGGGTGAATGATCTGATTTCGAGGATGACAATGAAAGAAAAAGCAGACCAGCTTCTTTACACGGCTCCGGCAATTCCCAGATTTGGCATCCCGTCTTATAACTGGTGGAACGAGGCTCTGCATGGTGTTGCAAGAGCAGGCTATGCAACCGTGTTCCCGCAGTCAATCACAATCGCAAACTCCTGGGATGAGAGTCTCATGTATAATGTTGCAAGTGCGATTTCGGATGAAGCGAGGGCCAAATATCATGAATTTCAAAGAAGAGGAAAGACAGGGATTTATCAGGGACTAACATTCTGGTCGCCGAATATCAATATTTTCCGCGATCCCCGATGGGGAAGAGGGCATGAAACATATGGCGAGGATCCATATCTGACCGGAAGGATGGGTTATCAATTTGTTAAGGGATTGCAGGGTGACGATCCGAAATACCTTAAAACTGTAGCCACTGCAAAGCATTATGCCGTACATTCAGGTCCTGAGTCATTGAGACATGAATTCAATGCAAAAGTCAGTGACGTTGATCTTCATGAAACTTATCTTCCTGCATTCAGGACTCTGATAATGGATGCAGGGGCATATTCCGTGATGGGAGCCTACAATATGTTCCGCGATTTTCCATGCTGTGCAAATCCGATACTGTACGGGATATTGCGCAACGACTGGGGATTCAGGGGATACATTGTTTCCGATTGCTGGGCAATATCTGACTTCTACAGGTACACAAAATTTGCAAAGGATCCGGCAGAAGCTGCTGCACAGGCAGTTAAGGCAGGGACCGACCTGGAGTGCGGTGCTGACTACAAAAACCTTGTAGCTGCAATCGAAAGGGGGCTCCTTACTGAGGAGGATATAAATGTTGCCGCAAAAAGGGTATTTACCGCCCGGTTCAGGCTCGGAATGTTCGACCCCGACGAAATGGTGCCTTATGCAAAAATACCCTTCTTTGTAAACTGTTCCGATTACAACAATTCTCTTGCCCGGCATGCAGCATGCAAATCGATCGTTCTGCTCAAGAATTCAGGAAACGCTCTTCCTCTTGCAAAATCAGTGAAAACGATTGCTGTCATTGGCCCCAATGCCGACAATTTTGAATCGCTTATCGGCAATTATAATGGGATACCAAAGGATCCAGTGACAATACTAAGGGGTATAAAGAATAAAGTTGCCCCCGACACAAAAGTTATTTATGCAGAGGGGAGCGATCTTGCCGATGGGATTCACAATCTTACAATCATTCCATCACGGTATCTCCAGACTCCTGATGGTAAACAGGGAGCTTTCGGAGAATACTATAACAACAGGGAGATGAAAGGTGAGCCCGTTTTTGCACGCAGAGACGACAACATAAATTTCTACTGGGAACATTTGTCTCCGGGCGCCGACCTTCCTGATGATGATTTCGGCGTGAAATGGACAACTTACCTGGTTCCTCCCGAGACCGGAACTTATTATCTGGGCTCATGGGGCTCTTCGGGCTATAATATTAAGGTGGACGATAAAGAGTTTATCAATTACAGGGGTGAACATCATGCTTTTCACACCGAAAAGGCCATTGATCTGAAAGCCGGAGAAAAATACAAAATTGAGGTTTTATATAAGAACTATGCCGGAGATGCTGATATAAAGCTCCTCTGGAGCCGGCCGCGCACCGGGCTGACAGAAAAGGCTGTTGCAGCTGCAAGGGAAGCAGATGCCGTGATTCTTGTCCTTGGTCTTTCGCAGAGGCTTGAAGGAGAGGAGATGCCGATAAAAATTGAAGGTTTCAGCGGCGGTGACCGCACAAACCTCAATCTTCCCGCTGTTCAGGAACAGCTTCTTGATGCTATTGCAGCAACCGGTAAACCGGTAATTGTTGTACTGACAAGCGGAGGTGCCCTTTCGGTCAACAAGGCACAGGAAAAAGCAGCAGCAGTTCTTCTTGCAGGTTATGGAGGCCAGCAGGGAGGGAATGCGGTTGCCGATGTTATTTTTGGAGATTATAATCCCGCCGGACGATTACCCGTGACATATTACAAATCAATTGAACAGATTCCTGCATTTGAAAATTATGATATGGCAGGCAAAACCTACAGGTATTTTACACAGGAACCCCTGTACCCATTCGGTTATGGCTTAAGCTATACTACCTTCAGTTATGGTGACGTGGTAATTCCGGCCAATGTCCCTGCCGGAGAAAAAGTCACCGTTAAAGTTACGGTCACGAATACAGGCATGGCAGAGGGTGAAGAAGTTGTACAGCTTTACCTGACTGATGAAAAAGCATCCACCCCAAGGCCGGTCCGTCAGCTTGAGGGGTTCTCAAGGATCAATCTAAAGCCGGGAGAAAGCAAAGTTGTTGAATTCAGTCTCGAGCCGAGGCAATTCTCAATTATAAACAGAAAAAGCAAAAGAGTCATCGAACCCGGATATTTTACAGTTGCAATTGGCGGGAAACAGCCCGGATTCAAAGGATATCTCGATCCTCAGTTCACCCAGGTGGTGTCGGGAAGGATCAGATTGACGGGAAAAGAGGTTCCGTTTGCGAACTAAAACATGTAATTACATTGTAATTACATAAGAAACTGTTCGCAGGCGCGGATTTGGCTTCGCCGAGCCCGGTTGCAATCCGTGCCTGCGACAGTATAAAATATTACTTTCTTAGAAACCTGTAAACTTTCACTGAATGAGGAAGCATTTCAACGTACATTGATGTTTCCTTCAGTACCAGGTCCTTGTGTTCCCATACATCCCTTACCTTAAAGTTCTCAAGGGTAAGCGGAGTTAATCCGCGTTGTCCGCCAGCTCCGCCGGGCCCCATTGCACCCGGCATTCCCTGTCCGGCAGGAGGTGCACCTTGTGGTCTTTGTGCAGTAGCCGCACCCTGGGCTCTCTGTCCTGCAGCTGCACCCTGTGCTCCGGGCATTCCCGGCATTCCCTGGCCTGCTCCGGGCATTCCCGGCATTCCAGCTCCGGGTGTTACACCGGGAGGGGGCCCTCCAAAACCACGGCCCCTGCTTCGTATTGTTGCAAGGTGGGAAAAGTCGACAAGAACAGATTTTTTTTCATCGCTTTTATTCAGAAGACAGATAGCTTTTTCATTGTTTGACAGTGATTTAACCCATATCTGATAATCTCCGTTGTCTCTGTAGCATGTTGCCTGCTGGCCAAGTGAATCCTGATCGATCGCAATCATTTCTTTGTTCAGTAAAATCGACTTGATTTCAGGAGTCATATTCTGGAGGTCATTGCCCGCCATCAGCGGGGATGCAAGCATGCACCAAAGTGAGAAATGAGTCTTGTATTCTTCCGTTGTCATTCCCCCGTTGCCAACTTCAAGCATATCGGGATCGTTCCATTTACCCGGACCGGCATATCTTGCAAGATCTTTCTGCCTGTCAAAAATGTCGATCATACTGTTCCATGTGTCGCTTATATCACCGGTGGTTCTCCACAGATGACCAACATTTCCTGCCCATTCCCATGGTTTGCTGGCACCCCATTCACAGATGCTGAATACAATGGGCCTTCCTGCAGCATAAAGTGCATTCATCATATTGGTATATGATGATCTTGCATCCTGCGTGGTTGATCCGCACCAGTCATATTTCAGATAATCTACACCGTAACGGGCGTAAGTCCTGGCATCCTGGTACTCATGTCCGAATCCTCCAGGGCGTCTCTGACAGGTTACGGTTCCGGCGCTTGAATAAATGCCGAATTTCAGACCTTTGGAATGGACATAGTCGGCAACATACTTCATTCCATGGGGGAATCTCTCCTTATCGACAACTATTTCCCCGTTTTCATCTCGTGAAACCTGCCAGCAATCATCAATAACGATATACTCGTAGCCCGCCTCCTTCATCCCGGTGCTGACCAGCGCATCCGCTGCCTGCATTATAAGAGATTCACTGACATCGCAGTGAAACTTGTTCCAGGTGTTCCATCCCATTGGAGGGGTTTTGGCCAGCTGATCATACTTCTGAGCACTGGCTCCCAGTGAAAAAAGAACAGCTACTAAAATCAACAAGTACTTTTTCATAGTTTTAAGATTGGTTATACAATGTGGATTTTTTGAAATGATCAGATATATTTGTTAGACATTCCTGAGAACAGATTTATTTCAATTGTTTCATTACTTTTGCTTATACCTGAATAAATTTAAATGCCAACTGAAAACCATTTCCTTAAAAAACGTGTAAAACTTTTTGACGGGATCTCAATTGTTGCCGGTGCAATGATAGGATCCGGAATTTTTATCACGAGTGCGGATATAGCAAGAAGCGTTGGATCGCCTGGCTGGTTGATGGTTGTATGGCTGATCTCGGGCATTATCACTGTTATCGGAGCACTGTGCTATGGTGAGCTGGCATCAATGATGCCCAATGTAGGCGGACAATACGTATATCTCAGGGAAGCATACCATCCGCTGATAGGATTTCTCTTTGGATGGACCACATTCCTGGTGATCCAGTGCGGCTCCATAGCTGCGGTGGCAGTCGCTTTTGCCAAGTTCTCGGGAGTCCTGTTTCCCGGGATTTCTGAAAAAAATATTCTGCTCCAGATCGGACCATTGGGGATCAACACTACAATGATCGTTGCCATTGGCATGATCGCATTTCTTACATGGCTTAATACCAGGGGAATAGTTACCGGTAAGACAGTTGTGAACATATTTTCTTCCACGAAAGTGATTGCTCTTTTCGGATTTATTCTGATTGGTTTTTTTGCAACCAGGGGTATAACTTCGTGGCAGATAAACAAGGAAGTCTTCTGGGAGGCGGGAAGGATAGGTGAGAATAATCAGATCATTCCCCTTGCAGGCTTTGCACTTATTGCAGCAGTGGGTACCGCACTTGTGGGCGCACTATTTTCTTCCGACGCATGGTATAATGTCACATATATCTCAGGTGAAGTCATCAATCCAAAACGGACTGTTCCACTGAGCCTTATTCTTGGAACTCTGATTGTATCGGTGATTTATATGCTGACAAACTGGGTGTATATCAGAATACTCCCTCTTTCCGGATCGCCTGATGGTGCGGACGTCCTGTCGAGGGGGATTCAGTTTGCTACCGACGACCGTGTGGCAACATCTGCAATGAGCGTCGTGTTCGGCGACAATGCGGCAATAATAATGGCTGTGTTTGTAATGGTCAGTACTTTCGGATGTAACCATGGACTGATCCTGGCCGGCCCGAGGGTTTACTATGCAATGGCAAGGGACGGCCTCTTCTTTAAAAAGGTGGGAGAGATCAATAAGAATGGGGTACCGGGATTTGCATTAGTGGTCCAGGGCATATGGGCAATATTGCTCTGCCTGTCGGGAACCTACAGTAATCTCCTCGACTATGTTATTTTCGCAGTTCTCATTTTCTTCACCCTTACAATTCTCGCAATATTTGTACTCAGGATCAAGAAGCCCGACATTCCTCGTCCGTACAAGGCATTCGGGTATCCGGTGATCCCGGTTATTTATATACTGACCACCACGTTTATAATGATCATCCTGTTGATCTACAAACCGAATTATACATTTCCGGGGCTGATAATTGTTGTTCTGGGTATCCCTGTCTTTTACATCTGGAAAAGATTTTCGCATAATTCGATCCCAACGTATGGCGACGAGAACTTTGACGAAACCTGATAATGTTTCCGCAGCGTTTCATAAAGAGGATCAGCACACAGGATTACATTGATACCGGTGAACTGCTGAAATCACTGCAGCAGGCTTCGCCTTCAAGTATCAGGATAAATCTCTCCAAATGGACCAAAAGGCCCCTGCATTCAAAACCGGTTCCATGGTGCTCCTCAGGTTTTTATTTGGAAACAAGGCCATCTTTTACCCTTGATCCGCTGTTTCATTCAGGATGCTATTATCCCCAGGAAGCATCAGGCATGTTTATTGAACAGGTTTTCAGACAGATCGTGAATACGGAGGGTAATATAAGGGTTCTCGACCTTTGCGGAGCTCCCGGGGGAAAAAGCACTCATCTGTCTTCACTGATCGGAACTGGAGGATTGCTTGTATCAAACGAGGTAATAAGGTCAAGGGCGTCGATCCTTGC
>DAIUKI010000063.1:0-10393 GCA_036848255.1 Bacteroidales bacterium
AGAAAATAATAGAATTTGCGTCAACCGGACTGTGAAAAGATTACTTCAGGGTGAAGTTTATCGGGACCATAAACCAGACAGATACTGGTATGCCCCCCTGACGGCCTGGTTCAAACCTCGGAAGTGTTCTGACAACCCTGAGAGCCTCTTCATCAATGAGCGGATCAACTCCTTTCAGAACACTTTCCCTGGAAACACTGCCATCAGGATTCACAGAGAACCTTATTATTACTTTTCCCTGTATCCCTCTGGCAATGGCAGAAACCGGATATTTGATGTTTGCTGTCAGATGTTCCAGCAGGGATACTTCGCCGCCGGGGAACACTGGCATTTGGTCTACAACAACAAAGGGCTCAGAATCGACATCGTCCTGGGAGGATTCAACAAGTACGACATTGGCGTCGCTGTCAACCGGAGGAGGAGGTGGGGGTGGGGGTATTTCTGCAAGACTTCCCCCCTTTTGTATAGGAAATTGTTCCTGTTCCGAGCAGGTTGAAAAGGCCAGCATCAGCATTGCAACTACAGGTAAAATCACAATTAGTTTCAGGTTGGCAAGCGATTTAGACCGGCGTTTTGTCATCATTATCATTCGCTTCTTAATAAGGGATGGATTTGAGAAGCTGTTTGACACTGTGAATACCCTTGATTTGAATATCTGGTTCAGAAGAATTCTCTGGTAATTATTAACCGATGTCCCAAGGCTGATGCATTCCTCATCGGCCTGATATTCATGCACAGCGCGCAATGACCGGCTGAACAGATAGATGAATGGATTGAACCACTGGAACACTTTTATCAGTTCAATGAATACTATATCAAAAGAGTGATAATGGTTCAGATGATTCTGTTCGTGCCTGATTATTTCGTCAGCCTCCTCCTGCGGCAGCCTGGTGCTGATGAATACATAACCAAACGCCGAAAATCCTGATGTATTGAAACCATGAAACCTTATTATATGGGTTCCGTTATTATCCCTGCGTTTAATGAGAACGGCCAGTTCGAAGAAATCAATCACAAGCTTTAATCCGAAAAAAGCCAGGCCGGTGATATAAATTATCGACAGCCACCTGAATCCCAATATTGTTGAGGCATCAGAACCAGCTGCTGAATTATTGCTGCCGGCTGTCACAAAGATCTCGGAAATCACTTTCCCAAAAACCGGTATATTGATCGGTGTGCTGGTCCGGACCGTAATCAGCGGCAGGATCAATGCTGAAATGACCGAAAGCAGAATAAAGGTCCTGTTCCTGCCGTACATGGTGTCCCTGCTCAGCAGCAACCTGTAAACAATATAGAAACCTGCAAGGTAAACCGCCGATTTCACCATATATATTATTAAGACGTTCATTTTCTGCTGTTCTGTCTTTTCATCTCATCCTCCATAATCTTCATAATTTCCCCCATCTCTTTTACCGAAATGCTTTTCTCCTTTGCAAAAAAGCTAACCATCTTTTCGAATGAATTGGAGAAGTAATCTTTCACAAAAATATTCAGATGCATTTTCGAGTAGTCGCTTTTTGAAACAATAGTGAAATACTCATGTGTCCTTCCATAGGCTTTATGGTCGACAAATCCCTTGTCCTGAAGGATCCTGACTATAGTGCTGACAGTATTGTAGGCAGGTTTTGGCTCATCGAAATGTTCAAGGATATCTTTAACAAATCCTTTTTTTATCTTCCAGAGTACCTGCATTACCTGCTCTTCGGCACGGGTTAGTTCTCTCATAATAATGTAATTTATCCTTTATTAATCCATGTAAGTCCGCTGGCGCGGATTTGGCTTCGCCGAGCTCGTCCTGCTGAAGCAAGACTCGGTTGTAATCCGTGCCCAGGCCCTGCAATCTCAAATTTAAAACGAAATTATTAGTTTTGCAACTAATTCGTTAATTATTTTAAGAATTTTCCGGTCAAACAAAAATAGTGTACTTTTATTTTTTTAAATCCCCTAAGAAAACAGGTATGAATCTGGTAAAGAGAATAGGCATATTCAAGGATAATCTGAAGATTGCAATAAGGGCGATCCAGTCGAACAGGGTAAGAGCAATCCTCACTATGTGCATAATTGCTTTCGGGATTATGGCGCTTGTCGGGATACTTACCGCAATTGATGCCATTAAATCGTCGCTCACCGACCAGTTCACAATGATGGGAGCCAACTCTTTCACAATCTCATCAAGGGGAATGAACATACATGTAGGAAATGACAAAAAAAGGATCAGGAATCATTCCCTTATTTCTTATCATCAGGCAATGGAATTCAGGGAGATGTTCGCTGAGCCGGCCTGGGTGTCGGTATCATTCAATGCTACATCATTGTCGACGGTAAAGTTCGGAACAGAAGAAACAAATCCCAACGTAAATCTGATTGGTGTTGATGAAAACTATCTGGCGGTGTCGGGGTATGAAATTGATAACGGAAGAAATTTCAGTCCTGACGAAGTTGAGATGAACAGACGTCTTGTTCTGCTCGGATCCGACATTGCATCGGACATATTTCCTGCTGGCGTTGATCCTGTCGGTAAAGACATTACCGTTGCCGGTCTGAAGCTCCAGGTTGCCGGGGTGTTGAAGAGCAAGGGAGCCAGCCAGATGTCGGGCGATCAGATCTGTCTGATGCCGGTTACCACGGCAAGACAGTATTTTTCGCGTCCGAACATGAATTTCAACATTACGGTTATGCCAATAAATCCTGTAAATCTTGATGTTATGGCCGGAGAGGCTGAAGGGATCTTCAGGGTGGTCCGCAACCTTGACCCGACTGATGAATCTGATTTCAACGTCCTGAAAAGCGATACCATTCTCAATATGCTGCTTAAAAATATACGATATGTCACAATGGCGGCCACTCTTATCGGAATTGTTACATTATTCGGCGCTGCCGTTGGACTGATGAACATAATGCTTGTATCAGTCACTGAAAGGACCAGGGAAATAGGGGTAAGGAAGGCAGTCGGCGCTAAGCCTGCAACAATAAAATATCAGTTTCTTTTCGAATCGATCATGATTGGTCAGTTTGGAGGGATACTTGGTATTATCCTCGGCATTCTGATAGGCAACGGTGTCTCTTCAATGCTGAGGTCAAGTTTTGTTGTACCATGGCTGTGGGTTTTCACCGGGATCCTTGTCTGTTTTATTGTCGGTGTCGTATCAGGTTATGCTCCGGCTGTCAAGGCAGCCAATATTGATCCGATAGAAGCACTGCGATACGAATAAACCCCCTTCCTAACGTTCCCCCACGGGGGAAGGAGGTAAACAAAAAAAGGCCATCCTTCCGGACGGCCCTATTACAGTATATTGTATTCTCTAATGCTATTTCACGGTATTCATAAATGCTACCAGATCGAGAAGCTTGCATGAATAGCCCCATTCATTGTCGTACCATGAAACCACTTTCACGAAATTGTCGTTAAGTGCAATACCTGCTTTGGCGTCAAATATCGATGTACGCGGATCACCGATGAAATCACTTGAAACAACATCCTCTTCGGTATATCCCAAGATTCCCTTCAGTGGACCTTCAGAAGCAGCCTTCATGGCTTTTTTGATATCCTCGTATGAAGCAGCCTTTTCAAGACGGCAGGTCAGATCAACAACTGAAACATTGAGTGTTGGAACCCTGAACGACATACCGGTGAGCTTACCCTTCAGCTCAGGAATTACTTTGGTTACAGCCTTGGCTGCACCCGTTGAAGAGGGAATAATGTTGCCGGAAGCAGCACGTCCGCCTCTCCAGTCTTTATTTGATGGGCTATCGACTGTTTTCTGTGTGGCTGTTGTTGAGTGTACTGTTGTCATAAGGCCTTCGGCAATTCCGAAATTGTCGTGAAGCACTTTGGCAAGAGGAGCAAGGCAGTTGGTTGTACATGAAGCATTTGATACGAACTGCATTTCAGCCTTGTATTTATCCTGGTTAACACCCATAACAAACATAGGTGTATCATCTTTTGAAGGGCCCGACATTACAACATGTTTTGCACCAGCCTTTATATGACCGCCTGCTGATTCTTTTGTGAGAAAAAAGCCCGTGCATTCAAGTACATATTCAGCGCCAACTTCGTTCCATTTCAGGTTTGCGGGATCCTTCTCGGCTGTTACCCGGATACTTTGTCCGTTTACAACAAGCTTACCGTCATTTACTTCCACTGTCCCGTCGAACTTGCCATGTATGGTGTCGTACTTAAGCATGTAAGCTATATAATTCACTTCGAGGAGGTCGTTTATTCCGACAATTTCAATATCGTTCCTCTTGAAGGCAGCCCTGAAGGCCAGTCGGCCAATCCTGCCAAAGCCATTAATTCCAACTTTAATCTTTGACATAACTATATCATTATATTGGTTAATAATTTGAACGGACAAAGATAGTATTATTTTCCTTAAAGAAAGGGGCAGTTAATAAATTGCCGGAACTCTTTTTCTTCTAAAGATATAGGAAAATTTATTTGACTCGGGATTGAGCGGATCGATAATGACTCCAAACCTGTAACTTATAAATAATGATAAATACAAGGCTTTATTATCTGTGGTTGACATTATTGGTATTTTCTTCGTGAAAGCACTGAAGCTTATTCCTGCTTCAACAGC
This sequence comes from Bacteroidales bacterium, assembly GCA_036848255.1. Taxonomy (GTDB): domain Bacteria; phylum Bacteroidota; class Bacteroidia; order Bacteroidales; family VadinHA17; genus LD21. The sequence continues at coordinate 4,581 of DAIUKI010000063.1, forward strand.
ATGGATCACTTTTTCCTCCTTGCTGTATTCAAAATTGAATCCTCCCTTTGCATACAGGCCTGGCACGATCTTAAGCTCATTCAGTCCCTTGGTGAATGATGACCGGCCATAGACATCATATGGCGGATGAGTAATGACATCCAGTTTTTCTTCAACTATTTCAAATTCGTAGTTGGAGATGGGGTAGAGGATCTTGTAGTATATCGGCTTATAGATTGTGAATGAAGGACCTCCTGAAATGAAATATCTGACAGCGACACCCCCGAGATCGGCTTTTTTGAATATTTCATGCTGAATGCCATAACTTCCCCGAAAATAAAGGGGGAAATTCATTTTTCCGTAAACAAAAGTTCCGGGTGTCTGATAATAAGGATTAGATTCCCTGTATTCGCGCGGGTGTTTCAGGGTGCCGGCCTCGATTTCGAAATAACGCTTGTTAAGAAAATCGACTCTTCTGGCTTCGCGATAGCTTAGCCCATAACCGTCTGAATTAAGGAGAATTGCGAAAGATCTTTCATTTCTGAAAAAAATCTTCTGCTGTACATTGAGATCACCTTGTCCAAAAACCGGAAATGCACAAAAACCAATCAACACAAATATTATAAGCAGCTTCTTCATTTTAATTTCGCAACTTATAAAACAAAAACCAGGGAATCCCGGGTGTTTCAGCCGTTATTCTCAGCCTGCGATGTTTCAGCCTGTGAATAAGCAGGGCATGCTTTTTCGTTACAGGCACTGGCAAAGATAGCAGTGATAAAACAAATAACCAGGATTACAGCAAACTTTTTCATAAAACCTTGGTTTTAATAATAAACAAAAATAAAACAATCAATTAATAATCAATCTCTGTGCCAAATTATTCAGTTTCCGGAGAAATTTCAGGAAAATGAATGTTACAGTTTTTGATACTTACTAAACATATTTTTTGCATTTTTGTTGTATGAATTGTAACATTCATTTTTTTACTGTGAAAGCGGAATTAATAACAACATTGCTAATTATGACCATGAGCGCACAATCTTTTTCTCAGGGAAAACTCACATATAATGACCTGACAAAACAGGAATCTTACATTATTGAGAAGAAGGGAACCGAAGCTCCCTTCACCGGGAAATATACGGAACATTCGGGGAAAGGCACCTATATTTGCAAAAAGTGCGGATCAGCACTTTATTATTCAACGGCAAAGTTTGAATCCGACTGCGGCTGGCCAAGCTTTGATGATGAGATCAAAGGAGCGGTAAACCGACTCCCTGATCCTGACGGGATGAGAACTGAGATTGAATGTGCCAATTGCGGCGCCCATCTTGGACATGTATTTAAAGGTGAACAGTATACGGTTAAAAACGTGAGGCATTGCGTAAACTCCGTATCACTCGATTTTGTTCCTTCCCAGCTTGAACCGGGAAGATTCGGAACGGCAATTTTTGCCGGAGGTTGCTTCTGGGGAGTCGAATACTTCCTCCAGAAGTCGCCCGGGGTGTTCTCCGTAACATCCGGCTTCATCGGGGGACAAGTCAGGAATCCTTCCTACAGGGAAGTATGCACAGGGAGAACAGGGCATGCAGAGGCAGTCAAGATAATCTATGACCCTGATAAAACATCCTATGAAAAGCTCCTTAAGCTTTTTCTTGAAATTCATGACCCAACACAGGTAGGGGGACAGGGACCTGATCTGGGTGACCAGTACAGGTCAGAAATTTTCTACATGAACGAAGAGCAGAAAAAAACGGCAGAGAATAATATAGCTATTCTGAAAGGGAAGGGATTGAAGGTAGCCACAGCAGTAACAAAAGCATCAGAATTTTACGAGGCTGAGGATTACCATCAGGACTATTATTTCAAAAATGGGAAGGTTCCATACTGCCATGCCTATACAAAAAGGTTCTGACGACCTGTCGACAAATTATTATACAGTAAATGGGAAAAGCATTTTTAGAAATGGCCGTTTCAATTAGCAAATCCACAAGTGGATTACTTGTTGCCATGGCAATTGTGGTAATTTTGATAACCGGGTACTTCCTTCTCCGCAGGAAGAAAAAATAGTATTTTCTCTGTGTCCTCTGTGTTACCTCGGGGTCTCTCAATGTAAGTTTTTAGTGTGACATGGTTACACAGAGTACCACTGAGAAATAAAAAAAGAGTTTTTCAGATTTTCATCCAAATGTTCCCCTTCTTGTTCGATTCGACGACCGAATGAATGAACTTCATTCCCCTGACCCCGTCGTGCACCGTCGGAAACTCTCCCGGGTTGAACTCCTCGCCTCGGATCGATTTTGCCGATCCCCTGTAAATATTAGCAAGAGCCTCGTAGATTCCTTCGGGATGACCTGACGGCATCGTGTGGCTGCTTTCAGCAAGCTTTTCATTGTAGCCATGGGCAGGTTTGAAAATCCTTGTTGGTTCTGTGTCGCTGAGCATGTAAAGATAATTCGGATTCTCTTGTGCCCATTTCAGGGAAGCTTTTGAACCGTATACTGCAATCGTTATAGCGTTTTCTTCACCTCCGCACACCTGGCTCGCTCTTATAACCCCCTTAAGATTCTTCCCGAACCGGAGCAGGACGGTCCCGTCGAGGTCCAGACTGACATCATCCTTAACCTTGCTGAGATCTGAGAGTATTTCCTTGATTTCAAGGCCTGTAGTATACTCTATGAGATTGAATGCATGCACCCCGATATCGCCCATGCAGCTGCTTACTCCGGCATGTTTGGGGTCGAGCCTCCAAACACCGGTTATCCTGCTTTCGGTGCCATGGATTATTGAATTGATCCAACCCTGGTAATACTGCGCATCAATACGCTGAATTGTTCCAAGCACTCCCTTAGATATTAGGTCCCTCATCTGCCTCACCATTGGATATCCCGTGTAAGTATGTGTCAGTGCAAAAGTTAGCTTCGTTTTCTTTACGATCTTCTCAAGTTCAAGAGCCTCTTCAACAGTCATTGTCATAGGTTTCTCACAAACCAGGTGAAATCCGTTCTCAAGCAGACTTTTTGCAAAGGGGTAGTGAAGTGCATTGGGTGTGACAATTGAAACTACCTCCATTCGATTACCGGCAGGCATCTTAAGTTCGGTTTCAATCAACGCATCAACGCTGTTATAGCAGCGGCTGAGGTCAATTCCCTCCCTGGCTGCAAATTCCAGGCTCCTTTCATAATTTACGTCAAAGACGCCTCCGACAAGTTCAAAATCGTTGCATATCCGTGATCCCCTGCGATGCGCATCCCCGATGAAAGCGCCTAATCCGCCTCCGATCATTCCCATTCTTATTTTCTTCATTGTAATCAGATTTATTTTTTGATTAAACAGTTTTTCTCTTTCTAACATGGAGGACCATAAAACACACTATCAAAAATACCGGTACTATGGCCACATATCTCAGAGTATGGGCACCCCCGCTTAGTTGAGCAGCTGCCCAGGTGGCAGCATCCTGAGTCCCCGCAGCTGCTGACTTCAGGACCTCTATAACATGGCCGGGTGGGACCGCAGCAATAGTCTGCGCGTCAAAAATAGCACCAAGAACCGGTTGGGCTATTGCCCCGCCCAGGAATCCAATACCACCCATTATTGCCAATCCCAGCGCACCGCTCTGGGGGATATTTTCAGAAACAAATCCCAGCATGGTCGGCCAGAAGAACGCTATTCCAAGTGCAAAAATTCCTGCTGCTGTGAATACCAGGAATGGTCCGTTGACATATCCCATCAATAATGCACCTGCGAAAGCAAGTATTGAAGAGGTTAACAAGATCAGGGTAGATTTAACATTATGCACAATAGTTCCACCAAACTGACGGGCAATTGCCATAATTCCGGATATCCAGACCAGCAAAAGAATAGGATTATCGGAAACATTAGCCAGCAATGCTGCAATCCATTGATTGGTGCCTAGTTCGGTTGCTGCAGTCAGGATCATACAAAAGGCCATGAAGAGGAATAATGGGTCGACACAGGCTTTTAACATGTCCTTATAGGAAAATCCGGCTGTAACTCTTTCAGTCTGAGGAAATTTTTTATTGAGGAACAAATAACCGTAGATAAAGGTAGGAATTAGCATCATGCCCATTGCATATCTCCAGTTTGTCATGCCTATGTTATTGAAAAGATAGACTAAAAGTCCTCCTATTACAATACCGGTCGGGAACCAGGCATGAAACCGGTTTAAACGACGGGTTTTCTCCTCAGTATACATGCTGGTTATTAATGGATTGCATGCTGCTTCAACACTGCCGTTAGCTATCCCGATAAACAGGGTGGAAATAAATAATGTCCAGAATCCTGTCGCAACAATGGTGAGGATTATCCCTGCAACATGGCAGAAAAAGGCAATTGAAATAATACGTCCCAAACCAATGATGTCAACCAGCGGTCCGCCAAATACCATTGCGAGTGTAAATCCCCAGAAGGCAGTACCAACGATCCATCCCACCTGGGTATGTGAAAGATTAAACTCTGTTGCCCAGGCTTCTACAAAAGAACCTCTTGTGGCAAAAGCTAAAGCTGTGACAACCAATGCCACACAACTGGCATTGAATAATTGGGTTTTTTTGATTGCATCCATTGATATAAGGTTTATAACTACTAAAAGAATTGAGTTCGATAACTGGATTTTATTTATCAAATGCCGAGTCAAATGCAATATTTGACGGTTCGAAATCAACCGCCCTTACATATTCACATGCTTCCCTTGCCCCGTGTTCGCGATCCATGCCGCTGTCTTCCCATTCAACCGACAGGGGGCCCTTATACCCGATACGATTCAATGCCCTTATTATCTCTTCAAAATTTATGTTACCCCTGCCGGGACTTCGGAAATCCCAGTAACGGCCTTTTGTCCCGAACTCGGTATGTCCTCCGAAAACGCCTGCTTCAGCCGGGAAATCCTTCCATCCGGCATCCTTCATGTGCACATGGAAGATCCTGTCGCTGAATAAATGAATGAATTCAATATAATCGACTCCCTGATAACCAAAGTGAGACGGATCGTAATTGAAACCGAAGGATGGATGGTTTTTCAATGAGGCTAATGCTCTCCTTGCCGAAGAAATGTCAAATGCTATTTCGGTCGGATGCACCTCCAGGGCAAACCGTATCCCAAGCTTCTTGTAAGCATCAAGAATTGGTTTCCATCTTTCAGCAAATTCCCTGAATCCATCGTCGATCATTTTCGGAAGGTTAGGCGGGAAAGAATAGACCAGATGCCAGATGGGACTGCCTGTGAATCCGTTGACAATTGATACCCCAAGTCTTTTTGCTGCCTCACCGGTCCTTATCATTTCAGAAGCTGCCCGCTTCCTTACACCCTCCGGATCCCCGTCGCCCCAGACGTAATCGGGAAGTATCCCTTTGTGCCTCTCATCTATCCTGTCGGCAACAGCCTGACCAACAAGATGGTTTGAAATTGAATATACCTTAAGTTCATATTTGTCAAGAAGCTTCTTTTTAGCCTTGCAGTATGCTTCTGTAGCCTTATTGACCTCAAAGTGGTCGCCCCAGCATGCTAGCTCCAGTCCGTCGTATCCGAACGATCTGGCCTTTTTGCATACGGTTTCTAACGGAAGGTCAGCCCACTGACCTGTGAAAAGTGTTACTGGTCTGCTCATTTTACCATAGATTAAATAATATTTTTTTTAGGATGTTGCTTGTTGCTTGTTACTTGTTACTTGTTGCCAGTGTTTTGTTTTTCGTTTCATGTTTTCCGTTAATTGATCCCGCAATCCTCACACCTCACGCCCTCTGCCCTCCACCCCCTGCCCTCTGCCCTCTGCCCTCTGCCCTCCGCCCTCCGCTTCTTCGATTAAGTATGCTAATAT
>DAIUKI010000064.1:0-10272 GCA_036848255.1 Bacteroidales bacterium
AAAAAAGCCCTCCCACTTCTATCTATTTTAAAAATTCATATACAATAAACAAATTAAGTATGGTTCTTGTTTGATTTTCATCGTAGTGAAGATTTTCAAACAGAATATAAACTGAAATGATGCTCAATTTTGCTTACCTTTGAGCCCCTGAAATAAGATCATTTTGATGAGATGGGATTTTGATGAAGAGATTTCCAGGGAAAACACCGGTTGTGTAAAATACGATCTGAGAAAGGAAGTGTTCGGTTCAGAGGATATCATTCCGATGTGGGTGGCAGATATGGATTTCAAAACCCCGGATTTTATAATCGGGGCGATGAAAAAAAGGCTTGAACATGAGATCATGGGCTACTCCTTTCACCCTCATGAATATTTTAGTTCAATTTCCGCCTGGCTCCGTAAACGACATAAATGGGAAATAAATGATGAATGGATCTGCTTCTGCCCGGGGGTGGTCCCTGCCCTGAACCTGTGCACCCTTGCATTCACCCGTCCGGGCGACTCCATAATTATTCAGCCTCCGGTATATACCCCCTTCTTTTCGGCAGTTGAAAACCACGGACGCAATCTGATTCTTAACCAGCTTGCCGTGAAGGATGGCAGATGGACAATGGACCTTGAATCACTTGAAAGAGTCATAACCAGTGATACAAGAATGATAATCCTCTCCAATCCTCATAACCCTGTCGGAAGATCCTGGACACCTTATGAGCTCACAAGCCTGGCTGAAATATGCATTAAGAACAATATCCTTTTGCTTTCCGATGAGATACATTCTGATCTGATACTTCCCGGTTATTCCCACACTCCTGCAGCAAAGCTCTCTGACAAAATTTCAGAGATTACTGTCACATGCATCGCCCCAAGCAAAACTTTCAATATTGCCGGGCTGTCAACATCATCGCTTATAATCTCCAACCCGGTCCTCAGGAAATATTTCAATTCGAAAATCAAACACCTCCATCTGACTAACGGGAACATCTTTGGAACAGTTGCTTCAATAGCCGCCTATTCAGATGGTTCGGAGTGGATCGACAGCCTCGTGGGATACCTTGGCCGCAATGCCGGATATATAATTGATTATTGCAGGGAACAAATTCCCGAAATAATACCTGTCAGGCCGGAAGCAACTTATATGATATGGCTCGATTGCAAAAAACTTGGAATGTCAGGAAAAGAGCTTGGTGAATTCTTCGTCAGTAAAGCGAAGGTCGGGCTGAACGAAGGATCATCTTTCGGTCCAGGAGGCGAAGGTTTCATGAGGATGAACCTGGCTACTACTCTAAAGGTGGTAAAACAGGCTATGGAACAGATCAGGGTGGCGGTTGAGTCAATTCGATAATTTCTTAAACTGATTGAATGAATAATACAGCAAAAGTCAGACTGACACTCGAAGACGGAACCGTTTACTCTGGAAGATCATTCGGAGCTTCTGTAGCTTCAGCGGGAGAGGTTGTTTTCAATACGGCAATGACCGGTTATCCCGAAAGTCTTACTGATCCTTCATACAAAGGACAGATTCTCTGCCTGACCTATCCGCTTGTTGGCAACTACGGAGCGCCTGCAAAAAGTGAGGAGAATGACCTTTTGAGCTTCTATGAATCCTCATCAATCCATATTTCAGGCCTTATAGTTTCCGATTATTCATTTGATTACAGTCACTGGAATGCAAGCGAAAGTCTTGATGAATGGCTAAAGCGGTATGGTATTCCCGGGGTTTTCGGGATCGATACCCGTGCGCTCACCAAAAGGATCAGGGAAAAAGGAGCTATGCTGGGCAAACTGGAACCTGAAGGAACCGGAACTGATTTCTTTGATCCAAATAAGACTAATCTTGTCGCTGAAGTAAGTACCGGTGAAAAGAAAGTATACGGATCGGGAAGGTATAGGATCATGCTTGTCGATTGCGGGGTAAAGTACAATATAATAAGGAACCTGCTTAAAAGGGATACTACTATTATCAGGGTACCCTGGGACCATGATTACCATAAGGAGGAGTACGACGGGCTTTTTCTTACAAACGGCCCGGGCGATCCGAAAATGTGCATAAAAACCATTGAGAACATAAGGAGATCCTTTTCCGGGAATAAACCAATATTCGGTATCTGCCTCGGAAACCAGCTGATGGCTCTGGCTTCAGGGGCCGATACATATAAGCTCAAGTACGGACACAGGAGCCATAACCAGCCGGTGATCCTGGCGGGCACGGACAAAGCCTATATTACTTCACAGAACCATGGATTTGCGGTCGACAATAACACTCTTACCAATGATTGGGAACCTCTGTTCATAAACATTAATGACAATACTAACGAAGGAATGAGGCATAAAACCAGGCCATTTTTCTCGACCCAGTTCCATCCAGAGGCTTCAGGAGGTCCGACTGATACTGATTACCTTTTCGATGATTTCATCAGGAATATTCAAAGGACGTTGCAATAGGGACATGCCATGGCATGTCCTTATTGAAAAATCCTCATTTTCTCCACCAATTCTTCAGACGATTTGCTCCCGAACGATTTGATTCTCTCCTCAAATATCTCCCTGATCTCCTTGTTGCAAAGATTCCCTATGCTTCCCTCATGAGTGTATTCTGTTATTGATGTCCTGGAGAAGTTTCCTTTTCCGATCATCTCCGAAACCTTCCTGTAGGCATCCCTGAACGGAACTCCCTCTTTCACGAGCCTGTTGGCCTCCTCGGTGCTGTAAATGCTGTTATAAAGTATATTCCCTGTAATTTCATCGTTCACCTTAATGTGGTCTAACATTACAATCAATATGTCAATGCACTCTTTTATTTCGGAAAAAGCATTGAATATCAATTGCTTTAACAGCTGAAGTTCACGGTTGTAACCTGACGGGAGGCCCGAGACCAGATTTGTTATTTGTCCCGGAAGGGTTTGAAGGAGATTTGTCCTGCCCCTGATGAGCTCAAACACATCAGGATTTCTTTTCTGGGGCATGATGCTCGATCCGGTTACAAATTCATCAGGAAAATCGATGAACCGAAACTCTGCCGTCATAAAAAGGCATACATCGGTTGAAAACCGCGACAGGGTCTGCGCCATGGATCCCAGGGCTGAGGAGACTGCAAGTTCAGCTTTTCCGCGGCTGAGGCTTGCATACGCCGAGTTGTACAATAAATCACTGAACTCGAGAAGCGATGTTGTAAGCTTCCTGTTCAGTGGGAGGGATGAACCGTAACCTGCTCCTGTCCCAAGCGGATTACGATCAATAAGCGATCTGCTTCCTGAAAGTAACAAAAGGTCATCGGAAATGCATTCGGCATAAGAACCGAACCATAATCCGAACGACGAAACCATTGCCGGCTGCATATGTGTATATCCCGGAAGCAGGACCTCCTTATGCTGCTCGCTGAGCGTCTGAAACTTGTAAAAAAGTCTGCCGGCATTACGGGCAAGGTCATCGATGGCACTCCTTGTGTAAAGCCGCAGGTCAACCAGCACCTGGTCATTCCTCGATCTGCCGGTATGGATCTTTTTACCGGTATCCCCGGTTATTGAGGTCAGCTCTTTCTCAATCTGTGAATGTATGTCCTCCATTCCCTCTTCAATTGTCAGATTTCCGCCTTTTGCCCTTTGAAAAAGGGAATGAAGAGCTTCTAACAGTTCTTCCTTTTCCCCTGTACTTATCAGCCCGACTTCATCAAGCATTATTGCATGAGCCATTGAACCGGCGATATCCCATTCAGCCAGGCAGAGATCAGTCGTCCTGTCCCTTCCGGAAGTGAACTCAATAACTGAAGGGTCAGGTATTGCATCTTTTTCCCAGAGTTTCATTTTCCTTTCAGTTTTTCCTTGTTTCATAGGGTGAATAGAAATTTAACTTAATGGGGCTTCCTGCTGGCTTCAACGATCGCCCGGTGAGCCATAAGCCTGATGGCATTGATCCTTATAAATCCCTTGCTGTCGGTCTGGTCAAATCCTCCTTCAATGTCCATACTCGAAAGTTCCTTATTATAAAGTGATGAAGGTGACTCCCTCCCTTCAATAAGCACATTCCCCTTATAAAGGCAGAGATGCACGCTCCCGTCGATCAGTTCCTGGCTCTTTTCGATTGCTGCCATCAGAAAATCCATTTCCGGACTGAACCAGAATCCATAATATATAAGTTCTGAAAATTTAGGGGTAAGCATGTTTCTCAGTCTCATCACCTCCCTGTCCATTGCGATACCTTCGAGATCCATGTGTGCTATATGCAGAACCGTTGCTGCCGGAGTCTCATAAATACCTCTCGATTTAATTCCAACGAACCTGTTCTCAACCATGTCGAGCAGGCCTATTCCGTTTTTCCCGGCCAGTTCGTTGAGATAGGTATACATTTCATAGGAATCCTCCTTTACCGTTCCGTCTTCCTTGTTTATCAGTTTTACAGGAATTCCGTTCCTGAAATGAATTGCAATCCTGGTCTCACTGTCGGGAGCATCCTGCGGCATTACCATTTTTTCAAGAATGCTTTTCTGGGCAGTGTACATCGGATCCTCGAGGATCCCTGCTTCATGGCTTATATGCATCAGATTGTCATCCTCGCTGTAAGGTTTGTCGATGCTGGCTTTGACCGGAATTTTCATTTCGGCAGCATATTTGAGAAGATCGGTCCTGCCCTTGAATTTTTCGAGGAACTCCCTGTCTTTCCATGGAGAAATAACCCTTATATCCGGCTTAAGTGCGTAATAGCACAGTTCAAATCTTACCTGGTCGTTCCCTTTTCCTGTTGCCCCATGGGCCACGGCATGTGCGCCCTCATTGTCTGCGGCTTCAATCTGCTTTTTTGCAATAAGGGGCCTTGCAAGAGCAGTTCCAAGAAGATATCTGCCTTCATATACTGCATTTCCCATTATGGCCTTAAGGACATAATTATCAATAAATTCCTTTTTGAGGTCAGCAATTATGACCTTTGAAGCGCCAAGCAACAGGGCCTTTTTCCTGCACTCCTCAAAATCATCCGCCTGGCCGACATCTGCAACAAATGCAATCACTTCATAGTTCTTTTCAATGAGCCATTTCAGAATGACAGATGTATCCAAACCGCCGCTGTAGGCGAGCACTACTTTTTCTTTCATCTTTTAATTTATTTAACAATCCTATTTTTTTGTGGTGTTTCTCTCCTTTTCAATATTCCTGTTCCTTTCCCCTTTATCTGGTCATGCAACCCGGGCATTATCAGCTCCAGACCTGAATGGACCTGGCTGAGGGTTATCCCGTTCCGTGGTATTACAAGTATTGTGTCATCCCCTGCAATTGTACCGGCAATTTCGTACCTGCCTGCATTATCGATAAAATATGCCGTGGCATTTGCATTCCCCGGAATTGTCCTTATCACCATAAGTCCCTTTGCTTCAACAATTTCGCGGATAACAGAAATATTAAGTTTTGTTCCTGATTCCTGGCCGGTTTCTTTCCTGTTTGTCAGGGCATAACTGTAGCCTCCTGAAGCATCGGGGATTCTGCTGACCCCAAGCTGCCTTAAATTGCGGGATAATGTAGCCTGGGTACAAATTATCCCTTTCCCTTTCAGTTTCTTAAGTAAGGCTTCCTGTGAGGAGATATTCTCTTCCCCGATGATCTTTTCAATTGCAAGCAGCCTTTTTGTTTTTTGCATATTTATACATTATGTTTGCAAATATATACATTATTTTGAATTTCCGGCACGATATAAAAAATTGTTATATTTTTGGGAACTAAAATGTGCCAATGAAAGATGATATAAGGAAGGTAATTATACTTGGTTCGGGAGCACTTAAAATAGGTGAGGCTGGTGAATTCGACTATTCAGGGTCGCAGGCTCTGAAGGCACTGAAGGAGGAGGGCATAAAAACAGTACTTATCAATCCCAACATTGCAACAGTTCAGACCTCGGAGGAACTGGCTGACAAGATTTATTTCCTTCCCGTCACTCCATATTTTGTTGAGAAAGTTATAGCTAAGGAATCACCTGACGGCATTCTACTCTCTTTTGGCGGACAGACAGCCCTGAACTGCGGGACCGAATTGTACAGGAATGGTATTTTCGATAAGTATAATGTCAGGGTTCTGGGGACACCGGTTGGAGCAATAATAGATACCGAGGATCGCGAGCTATTCGTTAAAAAGCTGGATCAGATAGCCGTAAAAACTCCAAGGAGTATTGCGGTCCAGGGAATTGATGAGGCTATTAATGCAGCCGGCATGCTGGGGTATCCTGTTATTATAAGGGCAGCTTTTACCCTGGGCGGCCAGGGAAGCGGCTTTGCGGTCAATAATGAAGAACTTCGCACCCTTGCCTTAAGGGCATTTTCCTACACTGATCAGATACTTATTGAGGAATCGCTGAAAGGATGGAAAGAGGTCGAATATGAAGTGGTAAGGGATAAATATGATAATTGCATCACGGTATGCAATATGGAAAACTTCGACCCGCTTGGGATACATACCGGTGAAAGCATCGTTGTTGCTCCCTCTCAGACCCTCACGAACTCGGAGTACCATAAGCTCAGGGAACTTTCGATAAGGATAATAAGGCACATTGGAATAGTCGGCGAATGCAATGTTCAATATGCCCTTTCTCCTGAATCTGAGGATTACAGGGTAATTGAGGTTAACGCCCGCCTTTCGCGATCAAGCGCACTGGCTTCAAAAGCCACAGGTTATCCGCTTGCTTTCATTGCGGCCAAGCTTGGGATAGGGTATGGACTTCACCAGCTGAAAAACTCGGTTACAAAAAATACAACGGCCTGCTTTGAGCCTGCACTCGATTACATTGTATGCAAGATTCCCCGGTGGGATCTCAACAAGTTCAAGGGAGTCTCCCACCTTATCGGAAGCAGCATGAAAAGCGTCGGAGAGGTTATGGCGATTGGAAGGACATTTGAGGAGGCTATACAAAAAGCCATCAGAATGATAGGCCAGGGAATGCATGGATTCACCGGCAATCTAAAGCTCGATCTTGGTGACATTGAACAGGAGCTCGCCGAACCAACTGACATGAGGATCTTTGTAATTGCAGAAGCGCTTGAAAAAGGAATTACAATCGACCGGATCCATGAACTGACAAAAATTGACAAATGGTTCCTTTACAAGCTGAATAACATAATAAGTATTAAAAACGAGCTTAGCCGGTTTTATAAGCTTGAATCTGTTCCGGCTGAACTCATCTCGCAATCCAAAATATACGGATTCAGCGACTTCCAGTTAGCGCGCCATATTCTAAGATCTGATTCATCGGTGATAAACCGCGACCTGCTGAGGGTAAGAAACCACAGGAAAAACCTCGGAATCGTACCCTTTGTGAAACAGATTGATACACTTGCAGCTGAATACCCGGCAGTAACCAACTACCTCTACCTGACTTACAGCGGTGTCGAAAATGACATATCATTTGCCGACGATAAAAAATCAATTATTGTTCTCGGTTCAGGCGCTTACAGGATAGGCTCAAGCGTCGAATTTGACTGGTGCTCGGTGAATGCAGTCGATACAATTAAAAAAGAAGGATTCAGATCTGTAATGATCAACTACAATCCCGAAACTGTCAGCACCGATTATGATATCTGCGACAGGCTCTATTTTGACGAGCTTACATTTGAAAGGGTGCTCGATATAATTGAGCTTGAATCACCTCGCGGAGTGATCGTTTCAATGGGAGGACAGATTCCAAATAACCTGGCGATGCGGCTTTATGATAATAATGTTCCGATTCTTGGTACATCACCTCTCTCGATCGACCGGGCCGAAAACAGGCATAAGTTTTCGAACATGTGCGATATGCTTTCAATCGATCAGCCGAAATGGAAAGAGCTCTCTTCGATTGAAGATATTTTTGATTTTGTCGACAGGATCGGTTTCCCGGTATTGATAAGACCATCGTATGTTCTGTCAGGAGCAGCAATGAATGTTGTATCGAACAGGAGCGAACTGTCGTATTTCCTCGATCTCGCCACCCGGGTATCGAAACAATATCCGGTTGTGGTTTCCGAGTTCATTGAAAACGCCAAGGAAATAGAGATGGACGCAGTTGCCAGGGAAGGCGAGATCATAGCATATGCAATCAGCGAACATGTTGAGTTTGCAGGTGTCCATTCCGGTGACGCCACAATGGTTTTGCCGGCGCAGAAGATCTACTTCGAAACAGCCAGAAGGATAAAGCGTATTTCAAAGCAGATATCAAAAGAGCTCAATATATCCGGGCCTTTCAATATCCAGTTCCTTGCCAAGGATAATAATATAAAGGTTATTGAGTGCAATCTCAGGGCAAGCCGGAGCATGCCTTTTGTATCTAAGGTTCTTAAAACCAACCTTATTGAGCTTGCCACGAAAGTGATGCTCGGTATTCCGGTCGAAAAGCCTCACAAATCAGTCTTCGAGCTTGATTATGTCGGTGTGAAGGCACCCCAGTTCAGCTTCTCGCGCCTGGCTAAGGCCGATCCTGTTCTTGGTGTCGATATGTCATCAACCGGGGAGGTTGGTTGTATAGGTGAAGGCTTTTATGAAGCCATATTAAAAGCAATGTTCTCTGTGGGGTACAGGGTACCAAAAAAGAGCATTTTACTTTCCACTGGTCCGGCCCGCTCCAAGGTCGAATTGTTGAACAGCGCCCGGGCTTTAGTCGAAAAGGGGCACAAGCTCTATGCAACAAGAGGCACACAGGAGTTTCTCAGCAGTGCGGGAGTTGAAGCTGAAGTCGCCTACTGGCCCGACGAGGACAAATCACCCAACACGATAGAACTGATAAGAAAAAGGGAAGTCGACCTTGTAGTGAACATCCCGAAGGATCTGACAACAACGGAGCTCAATAATGACTATTCAATCAGGCGTAACGCAGTTGATTTCAATGTGCCTCTTCTGACAAACGCCAGGCTTGCAAGTGCTTTTATACTTGCTTTCTGCAGAATGAGCATCGATGACCTGGCAATAAAGAGCTGGGACGAATATAAATAAAGGCGCCAGGCGACAGGGGGCGTGGGGCGTGGGGCCTGGGGTGTGGGGCAGGGGACTGGGGGTGGGTTTAGAAAAAGTTTTAAACAAAAGAACCTAAAAATGATACTAATCCGAGAAGCAATTCCTACTGATGCCCCGTCAATAATCGATTTCCAGCTCAGGATGGCCCTGGAAACCGAAAACATTAAGCTAATTCGTGAAATTGTCACAAAAGGGGTGGAGGCCGTCTTCACAGACAAGTCAAAGGGCCGGTATTATGTTGCTGAGGCCGGGGAAAAGGTGGTTGCTTCCCTTCTTATTACCTATGAGTGGAGCGACTGGAGGAACTGTAATGTCTGGTGGTTCCAGTCAGTCTATGTAATACCTGAATACCGCCGGAAGGGGGTTTTCAGGAAAATGTACAATCATATAAAGGTTCTGGCCGCGGAACAGGATATTGCCGGGCTCAGGCTCTACGTGGAAATAAAGAATTCAAGGGCTCAAAAAACCTACGAGGCTCTCGGTATGAGTTCAGAACATTATTCATTTTACGAATGGATGAGGAAATGAGCTATGCATTGGTTTCTTCTTCTAATTCTGATACCTTATATATATTTAATCACAAAGATTTATTCCGGTCTTTCTAAAATCAAACCTTTCAGCCCGGATTCTGTTCCCGGAATATTTGTATCTGTAATAGTAGCCTGCCGGAATGAGCAAAAGAACCTTCCCTTCCTCATGTCTGATATTGCTTTTCAGGATTATGATCCTGAACTTTTCGAACTGATAGTCGTCAATGACAACTCATCAGATTCCACGTTTGAATTCGCGTCATCATTCAGAGAGATAAAAAACCTGAAAGTTGTCAACAGCAAAGGAAAAGGAAAAAAGAAAGCAATATGGACGGGCGTCGAAGCTGCAGCTGGCAACATAATAATCACAACAGATGCCGATTGCAGGATCGGGATAAAATGGCTGAGCACTATCATGTCATTCGAAGCTGTGCATAAGCCTGATATGATAATTTGTCCTGTAATCCTTGAAGGAGGCAGGGGGTTTTTTCACAGGTTTCAGGAAATTGAATTCCTGAGTCTCCAGGGAATTACAGCAGGTTCTGCAGTATTGGGAGATCCGGTCATGTGCAATGGGGCAGCACTTGCCTTCCGCAGGGAAGAGTATCTGAAGCATGCCGGCAATCTCCATTATGAACTGGTTTCGGGCGATGATGTATTCCTTCTCCACAACATAAAGAAAGATTCCGGTAAAACTATTTTGTGGCTCGAATCGGCTGAAGCTTCCGTTACAACACCTGCCTCTGATAATCTGTTATCGTTCCTGCGCCAGAGGGGAAGATGGA
>DAIUKI010000065.1:0-10149 GCA_036848255.1 Bacteroidales bacterium
TATGAATGCCGGAATTGTTTATTCTGATTATTTTGAAAACAAAAATAACCACCTTACACCTCATCCGGTCATTGATTACCAGGAAGGAAGCCTGAGGGATGATTTCAATTTCGGATCGGTGATCCTTTATAATGCTACAGCTGTCAGGGATGCTTGTAGAAGCATGGACAGTGAGTTCCGGTATGCTGGCCTGTATGATCTGAGGTTAAAAATATCTCAGGAACATGCCATTGTCCATCTGCCCGAAATGCTGTACACCGAAACAGAGCTCGACACGCGAAAATCAGGCGAAAAGCAGTTCGATTATGTCGATCCGAGGAACAGGGAGGTCCAGATCGAAATGGAAAAAGCCTGCACCGACCATCTGAAAAAAATCAACGGCTGGCTGAAACCGGAATTCAGTGAGATAAGTTTTGACGCAGACAGATTTGAATTCGAGGCTTCGGTAATAATTCCTGTAAAGAACAGGGTCAAAACAATCAGCGATGCAATTAATTCCGTACTGAGCCAGGAAACAAATATTAAGTTCAACCTGATCGTGATAGATAATCACTCAACTGACGGAACAACCGAAATGATAAGTAAATTCGCCAAAGAGGACCAAAGGGTTATTCATATTATCCCTGAACGCCTTGATCTTGGAATCGGAGGCTGCTGGAATGAGGGCATCTTTCATGAAAAATGCGGGAAATTTGCGATCCAGCTCGACAGTGACGATTTGTACATCGATAATAAAGTAATTACAAGGGTAGTGGATGCATTTTACAGCCAGCAGTGCGCAATGGTGGTGGGATCATATAAAATGGTGAATTTTAATCTTGAATCCCTGCCTCCGGGACTGATTGATCATAAGGAATGGACACCGGATAATGGCAGGAACAATGCTCTGAGAATCAATGGACTGGGAGCACCTAGGGCATTTTATACACCTGTGATAAGGAGCATAAGGGTGCCGAATGTGAGTTATGGTGAGGACTATGCCGTCGGATTGGCGATAAGCCGTCATTACCGGATAGGAAGGATCTATGAGCCTTTGTATATGTGCCGCAGGTGGGAGGGAAATACAGATTCGGCACTCGATATTCCGCGTGCCAATACCCATAATCTCTACAAAGACAGGTTGAGAACAATAGAACTATTGGCAAGAAAACAGATGAATATAGGGGGAAGGTTGGGAAGGGGGTTGAACTAAAAAAGAAAGTGTCATTGATGTATTCCGACAAAATTGATTCACTTTTTACCTCCCAACTCCAGGAATGGGAATTGGCGAGACTCAACTATAGCCTTCTGGAAAATGTCAGGATAAGGAAGCTTGATTTCGGCACATTTGAGGTATCGGTGCAGTTCAATCCTGAAAGGATGAGATCGTCAGCCGCTAAAGTTGATGCCAGATCAATAGGGGAGAGGCCCTGCTTCCTTTGCCGTAATAACAGGCCCCCGGAGCAGAGGGGTCTCTCTTTTAAAAACGGACTTACATTTCTTGTCAACCCGTTTCC
Organism: Bacteroidales bacterium; assembly: GCA_036848255.1. GTDB lineage: Bacteria > Bacteroidota > Bacteroidia > Bacteroidales > VadinHA17 > LD21. The sequence continues at coordinate 1,497 of DAIUKI010000065.1, forward strand.
GATATTCAACAGACATCTTACTATTCCTTCAGATAGCCATACTGATCAGAGAATTGGGAACAACTTTGGTGCCATGCTCTCGCTTGCACAGGCAATTCCGTCGTTTACGGTTTTTTACAACGGACCCCGGTGTGGGGCGTCAGCTCCCGATCATTTCCATTTTCAGGCTGGAAATAAGGGATTTATGCCATTGGAAAATGATTTTCTGAATGGGAAGCATTCAAAAATGCTCTTTTATGAACAAGGTCTGGCAATCTTGAAATGGGAAAATTACCTGCGTGGAATTATCACACTTAAAGGTAGTGACAGGGAAAAGCTGATCCGGATCTTTGATCGGATATTTGAACGTTTGTCGGAAGCTCAGGATGACGGGCCAGAACCGATGCTTAATATTCTTACCGGATTTGAATCGGGAGAATGGCTCGTTCATATAATCCCAAGGAAACTGCACAGACCAGCTCAGTTCTTCATGCACGGCAGCGATAAATTGCTGATCAGTCCTGCTGCCGTTGACCTTGGTGGTGTTATCATAACCCCAAGGGAAGAGGATTTTAACAGGATAACAAGGAACGACATTGAAGATATTTTCCGGCAGGTATGTTTTGAAGAAAGTGATCTCGATCGATTATTAAATGGTATATTATGATACAAAAAGGCAAGGTACCTGAAATTCAGATAGGGATATTCTCCGGAAAAGAGATCACATTCACATTAAATTCATTTTACAGGATAGTTAACGGAACTGATTCAATTACAGGAAAATGTACGGTAGAGTTCTCTCCCGGAAAAATATTTCTGACGAACAATAACAATAAGACTGAACTTGAAGAACATGTTTTGCTTGTTCCTGCCGATCCTCGGGATTCAAACTTTATCCTTCATGCAGTGACAATAGGTGTCGATTTCCACTGGCAGCGCAATGAGGACCAGGTTTTCAGGGGAAGCCTGAAGCTGATCATCGAAAATGAAATGATAACTGCAATAAATGTTTTATCGGTTGAGGATTATCTTGCAAGTGTTATTTCATCCGAAATGCGAGCCACCTCCTCAGGGGAATTTCTTAAGGCCCATGCTGTAATCTCACGAAGCTGGCTGCTTGCCCAGATCGAAAAAAGCAGGAAAATAAAGGCAGAAGGCAAAAAATTCAATGCCCTTGCCAGAACTGAAAATGAAATAGTCAGGTGGTACGACAGGGAAGATCATCAGAATTATGATGTTTGTGCCGATGATCATTGCCAGAGGTACCAGGGAATCACCCGCGCTTCCACGCCAGCTGTCGAAAAGGTTATCAGGGAAACCTCTGGTGAGGTCCTTACTTTTGAAGGATCAATATGCGACACACGCTATTACAAATGCTGCGGGGGAATGACGGAGCTTTTTGAGAACACATGGGAACCTGTCAGCTACCCTTACCTTCAGGGTGTTTTCGATAACCCTGTTCCGCCCGATGGTTACTCAGTCGATCTGTCAGACGAAGAAACAGCACGGAAATGGATACTCGGAAGCCCTGCAGCATTTTGCAACACATCCGACTGGGAAGTGCTTTCCCAGGTTCTCAATGATTATGATCAGGAAACAAATGACTTCTTCAGATGGAAGGTTAATTATGGACAAAAGGAGCTCAGTGATCTTGTAAAAGCACGCACAGGGACAGATTTCGGACTCATAAATGAACTTGTTCCCGTTGAAAGAGGAGCTTCGGGCAGGATCACAAAGCTGAAAATTTCAGGCACTTTAAAGACAATGATAATTGGAAAAGAGCTGGAGATAAGGAAATCACTTTCAAAATCACATCTTTACAGCTCATGTTTCTTCGTTGAAAAGCTCGGAGACGCTGTTGAAACAAGATTTATACTTCACGGCGCAGGGTGGGGGCATGGTGTAGGATTATGCCAGATAGGAGCTGCAATGATGGGTGCCAGGGGATATTCATACCATGAGATTTTAATGCATTACTTCAGGGGCGCCCTTTTTGAAAAATTGTACTAACCTGAAACTATGATTGTAATATTTCTCTAATTACCTATGAATCAACAGAAAGAACGCTCCCCGTGGGCATGGATACCGACTCTCTACTTCTTCCAGGGAGTGCCATACAGTATTGTGATGGTCACATCAGGTCTGATTTACAAAACAATGGGAATCTCCATTGTTTCATTTGCTTTCTGGACCAGTGTTCTTTACCTGCCATGGGCGATCAAACCACTGTGGAGCCCTTATATTGATGTTGTTTCAACCAAAAGAAACTGGGTTGTCTGGACCCAGCTGCTCCTTGGAGCCGCATTTATTGCTGCCGGCCTGGTAATGCCACTGCCTTTCTTTTACCCCCTAAGCCTTGCTGTATTCGCCATCATTGCAATTTCATCTGCAAGCCACGATATTGCTGCCGACGGTTTTTATATGTACGCCCTTGATCAGCATCAGCAGTCATTCTTTGTCGGTATACGCTCAACCTTCTACAGGTTTGCAATGCTGACAGCACTGGGATTGGTCCCGGTGCTGGCAGGAACAATTCAGAAAAACACCGGTCTTGACCCTGTCACTTTCCAGGCCAGGTCAGTTCTTCCGGAACAATATGTACCTTTTAATCCTGATGAGATAAGTATAGGGCAGCCTCAGGAAAAGCCTGCAGTGCTTCTCTTTCCTTCCGGGCTCACAGTTCCTGTCTTTCAGGAAGGAAAATCCGCTCTCGATTCGACGGTGGTCTATATTGCATTGTCAGCTCCGCCGGAGGAGGGCGAGACCGTGGTTGTGAACCTTTCACGCAAATCGGGCAGCAAGGATATCGACCTTTCAAGAAACACCACGGGGAGATTTGAGTTTGACAGAAACAACTGGAACAAGCCGGTGGCAGTACCCATAAAGGTAAATCATAACCTGACTGGTGAGGCTTCCACTCAATTCCTGATTACTGCAGGGAATATCGCTTTCAGCTGGACAGCATCACTTGTTATATTGGGTTTTGTGCTTCTGGCCATAGCCATTTACAACAGGATAGCGATGCCCCATCCCGATGAAAAGAAAACAAACGAAAGGATTGGATGGAGCGTCTACAAGGAAGTGTTTGTATCGTTCTTCACCAAACCTGGTGTTGTGCCTGCACTTGTCTTCTTCCTTTTCTACAGACTTGGTGAATCCCAACTGCTCAAAGTAGCGACTCCTTTCCTTGTCGATTCAAGGAGCGCAGGTGGTGTAGGCCTAACCTCGGCACAGTACGGCATTGCTTACGGCACCGTAGGAATGCTAAGCCTTACCATTGGAGGTATTCTGGGAGGAATTACAGCCGCCAGGATCGGACTGAAAAAGGTCATTTTCATGATGGCATTGTGGATTAACGTACCCAGTGCCGTCTATATCTTTCTGGCCCACGTACAGCCAATGCCGGGGAACATTTTGGTATATCTTTCAATTGCTTTTGAGCAGTTCGGTTATGGTTTCGGATTTACCGCCTATATGCTTTATATGCTGCATTACGTAGGGGAAAGCAAGTTTAAAACCGCTGAATATGCTATAGGAACCTCACTTATGGCCCTGGGAATGATGCTTCCAGGAATGATCTCAGGAGCCATGAAGGAACTCCTTGGCTATGAGAATTTCTTCATTTATGTAATTATTTGTTCAATACCAGGCATCCTGGCAATAAAATTCCTTAAAATTGACCCGGCTTTCGGAATAAAAAAGAAATAACAATATGGAAACTAAAGAACTATCAAATGTCGAGCAATCATATTATGTGAGCTCTGGCCGTGCTAAATGCTCAACAAGAACACCCTATATTGTGGTTCAGAATTTCCCGGACCTTGGTTTGCTAACCTCTCTCAGATTCCTGGAATGGGTCTTCGAAAATCCCGGGGGTATAATTAGTCTTCCTACGGGCAAAACTCCCGAATACTTTATAAAATGGACAAACAAACTCCTGGAAGGCTGGAACCTTAAGGAAACCAGGAATCTGATGGAAAAACACGGGCTTTCGATACCCCGGAAACCATCCCTTAGAGGACTGCACTTTGTACAGATAGAGGATTATTACCCGATTGACCCAACCCAGCATAATAGTTTTCACGATTATGTAAAGAATTATTATATCAGGGGATTCAACCTCGATCCGGAGAAGGCTTTACTTATCAATTCCGATGAAATAAACCTTGCCCAGGGTAAACATTATACTGAAATATTTCCTGACAACCGGATTGATCTCACGCTCCGAAACAGGGAATCAGTTTCTCAACTGGAAAAATTACAGCAGGAGTCCATTTTCAGGATTGATAACTGGTGCACCAATTATGAGAACAGGATAAGGGAAATGGGAGGGATAGGATTTTTTCTCGGAGGCATGGGGCCCGACGGATCAATTGCTTCAAATACCCGGGGAAGCGATCATAATTCCACAACCAGGCTGACAGCAACCAATTTTGAGGCACAGGCTGCAGCAGCAGGGGATCTTGGCGGAATAGAAGTCTCAAGGAACAGGCTGGTCATAACCATCGGACTTGGTACTATCACCTACAATCCGGACGGAGTGACAATTATTTTTGCAGCCGGCGAGGCAAAGGCTCCTGTGGTTAAAAATGCACTTGAAAACTCTCCTGATAACTTATACCCGGCAACAGCCCTTCAGAGACAGAAAAATTCACGTTTTTACCTTACTGAGGGAGCTGCGGTGCGTCTTCATGACAGCATTGAAAAATACTACAGGGAAGGAGAATGGACATTTGAAAAAACCGAGAAGGCAGTTTTTGACCTTTGTCAGAATATTGACAAGTATGCCCATAAGCTTGAAATTGACGATCTTAAGAATGACAAATATGGCTGTCTGATTCCGGATCTGAGCATGGACCGTGTGAAGGAAGTTATTGAAGCTACAAAACAAAAAATTCTAAGAGGTAATGCGAAGGAGAAAAATCAGGTTTTTCTTCATACCGGCCCGCATCACGATGATATTATGCTGGGGATCTTCCCCTGCATAATCCCTCAGCTCCGTGAGGCATCCAACAGATTTCACTTCACGGTATGCACCTCCGGATTCACAGCGGTTACAAACGATATGCTCCAGGACTTTCTGCAGGAGACACTGAATCATATAGAACAGGATAAGGTCAAGATGATTGAATATCCCGATTTCTTTGAACAGGGATACAAATATAAATTTGATAAGGATGTCAGCCATTATCTCGATAAAATCGCTGCAAAGGATGATCCCGGGAAATTGAGGGGAGTATGCCACAGGATAATCAGGGTAATGGTCGATGTTTATGATCTGAAATCCAGGCAGGAGCTTACTGACCAGATTGAGAAAAATATTGAATTATTAAAATCGAGCTACAGCGGTCAAAAGAATCCTCCTCATATTCAGAAACTTAAAGGAATGATCAGGGAGTTCGAGGAGGAACTTGTGTGGGCTCATTACGGGGTTAAGGTTCAGAATATACAGCACCTTAGGCTTGGCTTCTACACAGGGGATATCTTTACTCCTCAGCCAAACACAAAACGCGATGTTGAGCCGATCCTGGAAATGTTCAGGAAGGTGCGGCCGACTGTTGTCAGCATGGCATATGACCCCGAAGGGTCAGGGCCCGATACTCATTACAAGGTGCTTAAGGCGCTGGCTCAGGCTCTTAGGATCTGGAAACAGGAGGAGGACCTGTCAAAGCTGAGAATTGTAGGCTACAGAAATGTCTGGTTCCGGTTCCACCCTTCAGAGGTGAATGTATTCACTCCGGTTTCGCTGAATTCAATGGCTGTACTTGAAAAATCATTTAAGGATTGCTATATAAGTCAGGTTAATGCTTCATTCCCCAGCTATGAACTCGACGGGCCATTCAGCGATCTTTCGCAGCAGATCTGGGTCGAACAGTTCAAGCGTGTTCAGCTTGTCCTTGGAAAAGACTTTTTCTATGAAAATGAAAGTCCCAAGATTCGGGCAACCCATGGAATGATTTTCCATAAGGAAATGATGCTTGACGAGTTCCTTATTCATGCACGTGAGCTGGAAAAGAGCATGGAAGGAGAGGTCAGATAAAAAAGAAATTGAACGGATTTATTTTCAATACAATAAGTAACTCCGGATCTTTTTCCTGAAAGCCGGAACGGTACCGTTCCACAATTCCAGAACAGAGTCCACCGTGTAATTTTTGGTAAACTCTTTTCTGACTTTATCAGTACCACAGACTTTGTCGAACATCTCCAGACGTGTTTTGTCACACATTGAAAAAATATCTTTTTCAGGCCATAATTTATTAGTCTCCTGCAGGATATAAAACTGGATAAGCGACAATGGAGCCGTTCTTTTATCGGTTAAGTGTATCTGTACCCCGTGAACCATTTTACCCTGCGAAACGCTGTAATAAGGTTTATAATGGACTGGCCTGAATATCACACCCTTCAGACTCAGCTTGTTGAGGTTTCGTGCCAGCGAATCTGCATTGATCCATTCCGTGGCAAACGTCTGAAACGGGAGTGTATAACCAACCCCGATACTTGCAACATACAATTCACCAAGGATCCCTGTCGCAGGATAAAAGTGGCAGGTTACAGCCTGGGGAATATGGGGTGATGAAGGGACCCATGGCAATCCTGTCTCCTCAAAACACATCTCCCTTTTCCATCCGCTCATTTTAATCACTTTAAGATCGCATTTGACTCCGTTGTTAAGAAGTCCTTCCCCGTTAAGAAACATTGCAAGCTCCCCCACTGTCATTCCATGGATATAAGGGATGGGATACTGACTTACAAAAGAGATGAACTCCTTTTCCACGAGGGGCCCTTCGATCCGTATACCTCCCAGGGGATTGGGCCTGTCGAGAACAATAAACGGAATATTGTTCTCCGCAGCTGCCTCCATTGCAAGCCCAAGCGTGCTTATGAATGTATAGGACCGTGAACCAATATCCTGTATATCATAAACAAGAACATCTATCCCTGCAAGCATTTCTTTGGTTGGTTTTTTTGTAGTGCCATATAAGCTGTAAACTTTCAGTCCTGTCGATGGATCAACCGAGGAACCAATTATCTCCCCTGCAGTATATTCCCCCCTTACCCCATGTTCAGGTCCGTAAAGTGATACCAGCTTTACTCCCTGGGCGTTGAAAATGAGGTCAACACCTGACCTCAGGTTCCTGTCAACTCCGGTTGGATTGGTGATAAGTCCTGCTTTTTTACCCTTCAATTCTTCAAATCTGCTCTTTACGAGCATCTCAAGTCCTGTTTCGACCTGCTGACCTTGCAGGGAGAATGATAATGTCAGTACAGAACATGCCAGAAAGATCTTAGTAAATATGGGAATCCTGTTTTTCATGAGTTGATGGTTATGAATGCTGCAAAGCAATTTTAGATAAAATAAGCAGAAATTCCCGTAAATATAATCACGGGTTTTGTCCTATATTCTTATTTTTATGCCTTTTTACTTACCGTCATATGAAAAAGAATTCCGGCCGTTTGATTTCACTTGATATATTCAGGGGCCTGACAATAGCGTTCATGATCATTGTGAATACACCCGGAAGCTGGCAGTATGTTTATGCGCCTCTCCGCCATGCCAAATGGCACGGTTGCACTCCAACCGATCTTGTCTTTCCGTTTTTCCTTTTTATCGTTGGGGTTTCGATGTGGTTTTCGCTGAAGAAATACGGACATGAGCTGAACGGGAGCTCATTTCTGAGAATTGCCAGGCGGACAGCCTCCATTTTTGCACTGGGGCTCTTCCTGAATATCTTTCCCGACTTCGACAGGGACTATTCAACGCTCAGGATAATGGGAGTGCTTCAGAGAATTGCCATTGCATACGGACTGGGAGCTATTATCTGCATGACAATCAATCGTGACTATTTATGGATCGTTACCGCTGTGATTATGCTTCTGTACTGGGCTCTGCTTGCATTTTTCGGAGGTGTCGACCCTTATAGCCTTGAAGGCAATTTAGTGCTTAGGATCGATAAACTTTTACTGGGGACAAACCATTTATACAAAGGTTTTGGGATACCTTTCGAACCGGAAGGGTTATTAAGTACCATTCCTTCAATCTGTACCGTAATAATAGGATATTATACCGGAGAACTTGTCGGGAAAAAATCCTCTGACGGTAAAGTTGTTTTCAAACCTTTAATAATTGGCGCTGCCCTGATCGGGCTCGGTCTTTTATGGAATAAGTTTTTCCCGATCAACAAAGCTCTCTGGACAAGCTCTTATGTCCTTTATACAGCCGGTATCGCGATGATGATTTTTTCAGTCATTTATTGGCTGGCAGATGTGGTGAAATTTCAGAAATGGGGCTGGTTTTTTATTGTTTTCGGTACTAATGCCCTTTTTTCATATTTTCTTGCCGGTATATGGACAAGATTAATGCTACTGATCAAAATACCTTCAGGAAATGCTGAAATTAGCCTGTATACATGGTTTTATGAAAAGATTTGCGTTCCGGTTGCCGGAAATCTTAATGGAAGCCTTATGTTTGCCATAATCCAGATGCTGTTTATCTGGTGCATTGCATTAATTTTGTATAAGAAAAAGATATTGATAAGGTTATAGACAGAAGACCGAAGACAGAAGTCCGAAGACTGGAATAAAACCGCTAGCGCGGATTTGTATAATGCATAATCAACATCATGGATGATTCCGAAATAATTAAAACAATTTCAGAAGGTTATATAGAGCTCTT
>DAIUKI010000066.1:0-10090 GCA_036848255.1 Bacteroidales bacterium
ATAACGGATGTAAAGTTAAACAAAAAATTCAATGCTCTGTTCACGCCAGCAACATCAGGGCTCTCTCTTTGTCAAGTTTCATCTGCCTGGCAAGTTGCTCTGTATCTTCAAATTTTATCTCATCCCTAAGCCTGTATCTGAAAATTACAGTGATTGTATGGTCATATAGATCCCTGTCGATATCAAAAATATTCACTTCTATCGATCTGTAACTCCTGTTTTTATTTACTGTCGGGTTGAACCCGATGCTGAGCATCCCGGGTACTCTTTTGTTATCAAGCAACACTTCGACTGCATAGACACCATCTGCCGGGATCAGTTTGCAGGAATCCTCAGGCTTAATGTTTGCAGTCGGGAAACCTAATGAGCGGCCGAGTCCCCGGCCACGGACAACTTTCCCCGTGATGGAATAATCATATCCCAGCCACCTGCAGGCATCCTCAATCCGACCGTTGATCAGTGCATCGCGAATGGAAGTTGAGCTTATTATCCCTTCGGATGATGATACACCACTGACGTGTTCAACCTTTAGACCATACTTCCGGGCACTTATGCGAATTTTATTGAAGTCACCTCCCCTGCCTTTGCCAAAATGGTTATCATAACCGACCAACAGGTGCTTTGTTCCGATTTTTTCAACAAGGATCTGCCTGATGAACTCGTCAGCCTCCGTACCGGCAAGTTCCTTAGTGAAATTCATGATAATAAGGTGATCAATCCCTGTTTCTGCAAAAAGTTTTTTCTTTTCATCGAGGGTTGAGAGGAAGAGTGATCCTCCGGCCTTCCCTGAAAGAATAACCCTGGGATGAGGATCGAAGGTGATCACTGCTGATTCACCGCCGGCTTTCCCAGAACTTGAGACAAGGTGATCGAGAAGCGCCCTGTGGCCGAGATGCACACCGTCGAAAACTCCCACGGTTACAACAGGATTTATCAGGTTAAGGTCCCCAAATCCTTCATGAATTATCATACTATTTTCATCTTACGGCAGTAAAATTAACAAAGCCCTTGAAAACGGAACAATTAAGTAATTTAGTTTTTGTAATTTTATAGAAAGTATTCCAATTAATAAACTGCAATGAATCCTGTCAAGTTCTATTTATCTGATCCATGGCTGGAGCCATACAAAGGTATCATTGAAAGCCGGATTAATAAATGCATTCTGAAGGAACAGCACCTTGCCGGCAGTGGTAAGCTCATGGAATTTGCCATGGGCCATTATTATTACGGTCTACACCGCGACAACGAAGGATGGATCTTCAGAGAGTGGGCTCCAAATGCTGAGAATATTTTTCTTACAGGCATATTCAGCGGCTGGAAAGAAAAATCGGACTATAAGTTAACCAGGATAAACGACTATGGGGACTGGGAGATAAAACTGACTCCCGATGCGTTGAATCATGGTGATCTCTACAAGCTTTCAGTTCACTGGAAGGGAGGGAAAGGAGAGCGTATCCCGTCATATGCACCACGGCTCGTCCAGGATGAAAAAACAAAGATATTCACGGCCCAGGTTTGGAACCCCGAAAAGCCGTACGACTGGAACGTTAAGGATTTTAAAACTGAAGCTACGGCACCGGTGGTTTATGAGGCTCACATCGGAATGGCCACATCAGAGGAGAAGCTTGGAACTTATGCCGAATTTGCCGAAAATGTATTGCCGGGAATTGTAAAATCGGGATACAATACAATTCAGCTGATGGCAATACAGGAACATCCGTTTTACGGATCATTCGGTTATCATGTATCGAGCTTTTTTGCAGCTTCTTCTAGATTCGGGACCCCTGATGACCTTAAGTCTCTTATTGACAAAGCCCATGCATCGGGAATCAGGGTGATAATGGACCTGATCCACTCCCACTCCGTTAAAAATGTAAACGAAGGTCTTGGAATGTTTGACGGATCACCGGGTCAGTATTTCCACACAAATCACAGGAGATATCATGTGGCATGGGATTCATTGTGTTTCGATTACGGGAAGGACAACGTTATGCATTTCCTGCTGTCGAACTGCAGGTACTGGCTCGAAGAGTACAAATTTGACGGTTTCAGGTTCGACGGGATCACAAGCATGATCTATTACAATCACGGACTGGAAAAGAACTTTACTTCGTATGATGATTATTTTGATGGAGGACAGGATGAAGATGCTCTAGTGTACCTTTACCTTGCCAATAAACTTATACATGAGTTCAAACCCGGAGCACTGACTGTAGCGGAAGAAATGAGCGGTATGCCCGGAATTGCAGCCGAAACTGCAAGAAAAGGCTATGGTTTTGATTACAGGCTTTCGATGGGAGTACCCGATTTGTGGATAAAGATGGTAAAGGATACCCCTGATGAAAACTGGGATATGGGGCATCTTATCCACGAACTGACCCAGCACAGGCCGGAGGAGCGGATAATTTCGTACTGTGAGTCGCACGATCAGGCTCTCGTTGGTGATAAAACCCTTATTTTCCGTATGATAGATGCTGAAATGTACACTGGGATGACCAAATTGTACCATAGTTTTACCGTCGACAGGGGTATCGCCCTTCACAAGATGATAAGGCTTATCACCTTCAGCGCATCAGGAGGCGGTTACCTGAATTTCATGGGAAATGAATTCGGACATCCTGAATGGATCGACTTCCCGCGCGAGGGAAACAACTGGAGCTATAAATTTGCCCGACGCCAGTGGCAACTTGCCCTCAATGAGGATCTGAAATATTCTTTCCTCCTGAAGTTCGACAATGCGATGGTAAGGCTCCATAAAGAATTCAGAATACTCGACGACCTGTTCGTCCGCAGGATCTACGAAAATAATTATGACAAGGTGATTGCTTTTACAAGGGGTGAATTTGTGCTGGTGTTCAATTTCCATCCCACAAACTCGTTTACCGATTACGGAATTCCAATCAAGGGTAAATTCAGTATAGCACTGGATACCGATGATCCAGCTTTTGGCGGTTTTGACAGGATAAACAGAAATGCCTATTATACTTCAACCAGAAAAGGACAAAGGCCGACAATAGATCAGCCTTTCTACCTTTACCTGTATCTGCCTTCAAGAAGTGCCCTTGTCCTTAAGAATGAAACTGTTAAAAAGGCAACAGATATTTAGTCGATCCACCTCAGCAGGTAAAAATCCTGTTTGTGCGGAAGATCCTTGTGCCTCGGATATATTCTTATCCCGTAGAAAAATGTCCCTGCCTTTTCCGGAACAAGGTTTGCCCTGTAAAGACATTTCCCGTTTTTGCTGCTGACAAGCTTGAATTCCTGGCTGTCAACAAATTCATATTCACCCAGCTTATTCAGATGGGTAAATACGAATTCAACTCCTACGTTGTCCTTCGGTATCTTCTTGATGTCAAGAGCAATCTCGGCACGGTAATCATGGCCCGAATGGTAGAAATTCTCATCAGGACGTTCGAAATTATAATTCAGAACTTCTATATTGTCCCATTCATCTTTCATGGTCTTTTTCCAGGAAGCCAATGCCTTTGAATTTTCAAAATCGTTTGCAATGAGATATTTATTTCTTGGCCACAGCTTCATATAGTACCTTTCAATGTAGTCGTCGAGCATCCTCCTCATTGTGAATTCAGGAGCTATTTTCACCATGGTGTTCTTGATATGGCTTATCCATTCAACCGGGATGCCCTTCTCGCTGGCTGAATAATATGCAGGCACTATTTCGAATTCGAGCATGTTGTAAATGGTCTCTGCATCCACATCATCCTGAAGGTCCTGGTTTTCAAAAGTTTTTTTCTTAGGCAGCGCCCACCCGGCGAATGCATGATACCCTTCTACCCACCATCCGTCGAGGACGCTGAAGTGTAGAGTTCCGTTCATTACAGCTTTTTCGCCACTTGTTCCCGATGCCTCAAGTGGCCGGGTCGGGGTGTTCAGCCAGATATCAACTCCTCTTACAAGCTGTTTAGCAAACTCAATATCATAATTTTCAAGGAAAAGAACCTTTCCTGCGAACTGAGGCAACTGTGATATTTCGAAGACTCTCTTTATCAGGTCCTGTCCTCCGCCATCGTGCGGATGGGCCTTCCCTGCATATATGAACTGAACCGGTCTGTCAGGGTCATTGACGATCCGTGCAAGTCTGTCGAGATCCCTGAATAGAAGCGAAGCTCTCTTATAGGTGGCAAACCTGCGCGCAAATCCTATCGTCAGGGCTTTGTCGTTCAGATGTGTGCTGATATTCAGCAAAGTCCTCGGACTGACGTGCTTGTCAATCATTTCGGCCTGCAGTCTTTTCCTTATATTTACAAAGAGTCTCTTCTTAAGCCCTGTTTTGACTTCATAAACCTTCTTGTCGTCAACATTATATAGTTTTTCCCACTGACTTCTGTCGGTCTGGTCAAAGTTGCTTGTACCAAGAAGCTGTCTGTAAACCTCCTGCCATTCAGGTGCGATCCATGTCGGATAGTGGACTCCGTTTGTAACATATCCTATAAAAAGCTCCTCTTTAAGATATCCCGGCCACAACTTGTTGAACAGGCCCTGGGTAACCTCCCCGTGAAGCTTGCTAACCCCGTTCAACTCCTGCGACATATGAGTGGCGAGATAGCTCATGTTGAATTTCCTGTCTGCCTCCCCCGGGCACCGTCCAAGCTCCATCAGTTCATCCCAGCTGATATTCAGCCTTAAATGGTAATGTGAGATATATTTTCTCAGGAGATCCTCATCAAAAGCATCATGTCCCGCGGGAACAGGGGTATGTGTGGTGAAGAGGGTTGACGAACGGATAGCCTCGATAGCCTGATCGAAAGTAAGATGATTGTTTTCGATTAGTATCCTGATCCGTTCCAGGCTTATAAATGCCGAATGCCCTTCATTGCTGTGATAAAGATCGGGCTTAAGCCCAACCGCGGTCAGGGCCCTGATGCCTCCGATACCAAGAATAAGTTCCTGCTTAAGACGGTTTTCATGATCACCGCCATACAGGTAATGGGTTATTGAACGGTCCTCTTGGGAATTGTCTTCAAAGTCAGTGTCGAGTAAATAGAGGGATACTTTTCCGATTTTAGCTTCCCAGATCCGTACTTTAACACTCCTCCCCGGCCATACTATGCTTACAGTAAGTTGCTTACCCTCGGCATCCTTTACGGGATTTATCGGCAGACGCGAAAACTCCTCAGGTTCATATATTGTAAGCTGTTCGCCCCTTGGACCAAGCTTTTGCTTGAAATAACCAAACCTGTAAAGAAGGCCGATCCCGATAATATTAACGTTCGAATCGCTTGCTTCCTTCAGATAATCACCTGCAAGAATTCCTAGTCCTCCCGAGTATATTTTCAGGCAGGGATGGATCCCGAATTCCATGCTGAAATAGGCTACCGACGGTTTTTCCTTATCAACGGGCCTGCTGATATAATCCTTGAATTGTCTGGTAATATCTTCAAGATCGATTATAAACTCATCATCATCTTCAAGAACAAGAAGTCTCTTGTAATCGATTTTTTCCAGAAGTAGTTTGGGGTTATGACGGACCTCCTCCCAAAGCGAGGGATCCATTCTCCGGAACAGGGATTCTACCTCCCAATTCCACGACCACCAGAGGTTGCTTGCCAGTTCCTTCAGAAACGAAAGCTTATCCGGCACATCGCTCTGAACATAAATATCCTTCCAGACAGGAATCTGGTGAGGTTTTCTGATCTTTAAACCTGGAGCTTCGACAAACTGCGCAAATTCGCGAGGTTCATCCCTTCTCTCACTACTATGCGTAAGGGCAATTTCATAAGCATCGAAATAGAGCTTAACCAGATTGTCCCACATTGCTATCCTCGAAACCTCGTGTGCCTTAAATCTTGCTTCACTTATTTCCCCTTCTGAAAGACCAAAAAACTTACGGATGAAATCCCTGATCTCACCAACTACTTCCTTTTCATTATCATCTGTCCTCTCAACTATCGCGATACCATTTCCATGGTCCCTGAAATACTTCATGACCCACAGACCGAAACCTGAAAGCGAGGTGGTTACCGTCGGGATTGAAAACATAAGACTTTCAAGCGGCGTGTAGCCCCATGGTTCATAATAAGAAGGGAAAACAGTAAGATCAAAACCGATCAGCAGGTCATAGTACGACATGTTAAAAATGCCGTCATTCCCGTTAAGATATGAAGGAGCAAAAATTATCTTGACCTTTGTATCCTTATCATTTGATAGTTCATTGATCTTAATGCTCTGAAGAACCGGATCATTGGCCGGATAGTGAAGACTGTGTGTAAGGTATCTGTCAGTTCCGGCAGGCTGTCCGTTATTATACAGTATATCAATAAGATCCTGGCGCGGACCCTTATGGTATGCCGGAATCAAAATAAAAGTCACACAATCCCTTGAGAGAGTGTTCTCCTTATTCAGCTCACCGAGGGAGTCAATAAGTATATCCACTCCCTTGTTATGGAACTCATATCTTCCGCTGTTGGCAATAAACATGCAGTCATCAGAAAGGGTATAACCAAGAACAGCTTCTGCAACCTTCCTGAGTTTTGACCTGGCCGACTCTCTTTTTCCGGCGAAGTCACCGGCAGAAGGAACAAAGGAATCCTCAAATCCGTTGGGTGTTACTAAATCCACGTCTTTTCCAAGAAATAATGAGCATTCCCTGGAAGTGATCTCGCTTACCGTAGTAAAAACATCAGCTACGGCAGCTGAGGTTTTTTCAAGCGATTGTTTTGCAACAACATTGAATTCGCGGGATATCTGTACCGGATTGTATTCCTTCATCTTACCATAAAGGGGTCTGTTATTGCCCGCAATGCATCTGCCAAGGACTGTTGCATGAGTGGTGAATGACGTTGCGATCCATGGTGCAAACTTCTCGAGGTAGAGAATCCCTGTACCGGTCATCCATTCGTGAAACTGGGCGATTATATTATGGCGCTCATGGTAGTATGAAGTAAAGCTTTCAATTACCTTCCCCGCGGCATAGCCAAAGAGGGCTGGTTCGACATAATCCCATTGTCCGGTAATGCTGTCGAGTTTATATTCTTCCCATAATTTGGCAAATATCTCATTCTGCTGACCGAAATACGGGGTGAAATCAATCAGAAACACAATAGGTTTTCCGGCAATATTCCACCGGCCTGTTTTAACTCTCAATCCTTCATTGGCGGCAATGATCCTCCATTCAGGGAACAAATTCTCGTCAGGAATGAACTCCGGATTTGTAACTTCTTCCCTCCATACATCAGGGCCTATTAGGATAAAATTATCCCCAAGCTCATTTACGATATTTAGTGCTTTTGTTGAGATTACAGTATGAATTCCACCGACCTTGTTACAAACTTCCCAACTGGTCTCAAATATTAGTTCCACATTCATTATCAGAAATATTGGTTCAGATTATTACTCAGATATTCTTACTTGTCTTTTTTGTTCTGACAGGTTTTCTGGTTCTTGATTTTCTTGCAGTTTTTGTCCTTGTTTTAGATGCAGCTGTTCTGGCAGATCCCTTTTTCCCGGGTGTTTTTTTCTTCAGGATGTCGATCTGTGTTGTCTGCTGATCAATAATTGATTCTTTTTCCTTTATCAGATTATTTAACTTGAAAATTTCGTTTTGAGTATCCCGGTCGGGAATAAAACGATTGAGTCTTATTTCAAAATCGCTTAAAACATTCATATAATTCATGAATGCATCATAGGGTGTATCGTAGGGATTGAAATAGGCATGCACGGCACCGTCAGAGAAGAATTTTGTTGCCATATAATAGAAATGATCGCTTGCCTGAAGGTATTCCCAGTCCTTTTTTATCTGGATATCCTCACAACGGTTAACTTTATCGGTCAGGTCATAAAGCTTGTCTAGAGCAGCAGCCTGAAGTTCGTTTCCGTGCCATGCTGTAATGTCGCGTTCTTCATCTGCCCATGAGATTGGTGAAGGAATGCTTATTGCAGACACCGGTTGAAGAAAATCCGAAACCTCAGTAGGTGTCATGAACTTATAAGGGGTCTTTTTCAGGATTGACCCGGGCAGGTGCTGAAGAAAATTGAATATCCCCGTATCCTTATGGTTGTGCTCACCGAAAGTTTCATAATCAAGAAAAATATTGACAAGTTCGCTTTTGGGAGCAAGTTTGTTTAACCACGACGCGTATTTGTCGGTTGTAAGGGGCCATTCTGCCCAGCTGCGGTTTGAGAACCTGAACGCAATATCATCGCTGAGGACGAAATTCCTGAGCAGGACTTTAAGCCTCGGATTAATCGTATTGCAGTACAAGTAGTTAGGACTCTTCCACCCAAGCACATGCTTGGCTCCCTCCGTGAGCATCGATCTGAATCCCATATCAGCCACCCACGATCCAATCTGATCGGAATATATCAATTCCGTGTTTCTGAACGATGTTGTTTCAACTCCGAGAAATTCCTTTACCATTGCCCTGTGTGCACTCACCTGGTGCTCGAATTCACTACGGGTCTTTATCGATGCCAGTGAGTGTGATTCGGTCTCAGCAAGGAATTCCACCATTCCGGTCCCGGCAAGCTTTTTGAATGACTCAAGCACTTCAGGAGCATAAAGCCTGAACTGGTTTATTACCAGGCCCGTCAGTGAGAATGTTACTTTAAACTTACCCTTGTTTTTTTGTATAAGATCGAGAATGATTTCATTGGCAGGCAGATAACAATTCTCTGCCACTTTTCTCATTATCGATTCGTTTGAGAAATCATCATAATAATAATGATCATGCCCCAGGTCAAAAAACCTGTACCTCTTCAGCCTGAAGGGCTGATGTACCTGAAAATAAAAGCATATTGCCTTTTTGCCTGTTAAACTCATATTTAATTTTTATTTTGCCAAATCACTCTGTAATATATATCCCTGACGTGCCGTGCCGAATTATCCCATTTGAGCCTCACCACCTCTTCCCTTCCGTTTTTGATGAACATCTTCGAAAGGGCCGGATAATTCAATATGCCGTATATTGCGTCGGCCATTGCATCTATATCCCAGAAATCAGTCTTTACCGCATGGGTGAGAATTTCCGAAACCCCCGACTGCTTGCTGATTATTACCGGAACGTTCGACTGCATGGCTTCAAGCGGGGATATTCCAAATGGCTCGGATACCGAGGGCATAATGTACACATCGCTCATATTCAGCATTGTGAAAACATCCTTTCCCTTCAGAAAGCCGGTAAAATGAAATCTGTCGGTGATCTTCAGGGCGGCGGCTCTTCGCATCATTTTTTCCATCATATCGCCTGAGCCTGCCATTACGAACCTTACATCCGGCATTGCCTTCAGTACCTTGTAAGCTGCTTCGATGAAATATTCAGGACCTTTCTGCAGGGTTATCCTTCCGAGAAATGTAACCACCTTATCATCAAAGCCCTTGCTGAGAACCACATCCTGTGACATTTTAACCGGTTCCACCGCATTATATACTGTCTCGACCTTATCGGGATTAATGTTGTATTTATTGATCACAATATCCCTTGTAAGGTTACTCACCGTAATGATTTTTGAGGCTGCATCCATTCCTAGTTTTTCGATCCGGTAAACATCAGGGTTGACATTTCCTCCGCTCCTGTCGAAATCAGTTGCATGGACATGGATCACAAGAGGTTTTCCCGAGACCTCCATTGCTGCTATGCCTGCAGGGTATGCAAGCCAGTCGTGAGCATGAATAATATCAAAATCGTTTTCCTGGGCTATCACTGAAGCAACCACCGAATATTTATAAATCTCGTCCATCAGGGAACCGTCGTATTTTCCCGTAAAGTCGACTGTGCCCTGATTGTTTGTCTCAACAACAAGCTTATAACCGGACTCTTCTGAATTGAGCCTGGTCCAGAATTCTTCAGGATCGGTATAAGGAACGATCCTTGATGAAATTTCTATCATTTCAAGGGGACGCCTGAATCCTTTATAATAAACCTGTTTGAATGCTACAGGTATCTTATTTGCACCTATGAGCCTTACCCTGCTCTGATCCTCATCGCCCCAGGCCCTGGGCACAACAAAGATAACCTCAAGGTCCTCCAGTGTCGACATCCCCTTTGTCAGGCCATAGCTGGCTGTACCCAGGCCGCCGGAGATATGTGGCGGGAATTCCCATCCGAACATTAGTACACGCATATTAAACCTG
>DAIUKI010000067.1:0-1148 GCA_036848255.1 Bacteroidales bacterium
TCATCCGGCCGGCAAAGCTAATAACCATAATTCTTTCGGATGTTACAGGTAATCCTCTTGAGGTTATCGGATCCGGCCCCACGGTTCCGGATCCGTCAACCTTCGGTGATGCTCTCAGGGTTATCGAAAAATATAACCTGACAACTGATATAACCTCGGGAGTCCTTAATCATCTGAGAGATGGTTTTAATGGCTTGCATCCCGAAACACCGAAACCAGGTGATCCGTTATTCGAAGGTACGTTAAGTATCCTTGCAGGGACGAATCAGATTGCTTTGAAAGCCGCAAAGGATGAGGCAATAAGACAGGGCTTTAAACCGTACATTATAGATTCGGAACTTAAAGGCGATGTTGAGAATGTGTGCGAATCAGTTCTGAATATGGCGTTATCCTTTAAGAACAATAATGATATTCCCAAGCCTGCCTGTCTTTTATACGGGGGAGAGACAACAGTCAAAGTCAACGGAAACGGACGAGGTGGAAGGAACCAGCATCTTGCGCTTTCGGCGGCTATAAGGCTTCGCAATATCCCGGGAATAACTTTGCTGGCAGCCGGAACAGACGGAACAGACGGGCCCACAGATGCCGCAGGAGCAATAGCTGATGCTGGAATAACTGCCCGAGCCGCTGTCCTGAATGAAGATCCGGTAAATTATCTTTCCGAATTCAATTCATATGATTTTTTCAAACGCGTCGGCGGACTTGTAAAAACGGGTCCGACATTTACCAATGTAATGGACCTGCTTGTGGTTCTTGTCGAGTGAACTTTCGGTCAATTTTGCTATATTTGTTTGGGGTTGTTGAAAAAGTCTTTCTTAACCGCGAGCACGCTATGAAGACGCAAACCACACAAAGTTTAAACGTTAATAAATTAAGGCTTTTAAACAGACCCGGGAATTCCCATAAATGAAAATCCATGATGAAAGCCCTAGTACTCGAGGAATATAATAAGCTTGTTTACAAAGATGTTCCTGTACCTCAGATTGCACTCAATGAGGTTCTTGTCAGAATAAAAGCCTGCGGAATATGCGGCTCGGATGTACATGGACTTGACGGCAGCACCGGAAGGAGGATTCCTCCCCTTATTATGGGGCATGAGGCTTCGGGCATTATCGAAGCAACGGGTCCGGCTGTTAAAAACTGGCAAA
>DAIUKI010000067.1:1248-3296 GCA_036848255.1 Bacteroidales bacterium
CATGAGGCTTCGGGCATTATCGAAGCAACGGGTCCGGCTGTTAAAAACTGGCAAAAGGGCGACAGGGTTACCTTCGACTCGACAGTTTATCCGCTTGACGACTGGTTTACTCTTGAGGGAAGGTATAACCTTAGCGATAACAGGGAAGTGCTTGGTGTGTCACCCGGCGATTACAGGCGTAACGGCGCCTTTGCGGAATTCCTTTCGGTACCGCAGCATATCCTTTACAGGATCCCCGATACGGTAACTTACGAGCAGGCAGCAATGGTTGAGGCTGCTGCCGTAGCTCTTCATGCAGTGAACATCTCCGGAATGAAAACAGGCGATAGCTGCGTTGTTACCGGAGCCGGGATGATCGGCATTTTTGTGATAAAGCTTCTCAGGATTGCAGGTGCCGGGAAAATTATTGCAATAGATAATGATCCGGCCAAACTGGAGGGTGCAAAAAACAGCGGGGCGGATAAAACCTTTGATCCCTCAGATAACAGACTGGGGGAAGAAATATGGGGTCTTACAAATTCACGGGGTGCCGATATTTCTTTTGAAGCTGTCGGCATGAGCGAAACTGTCAATACTGCTATTGCCGTTACAAGAAAAGGAGGAACAGTGATACTTATCGGCAATACCTCAAAAACAATCGGGTTGCCGCTTCAGAAGGTTGTCACCGGGGAATTGAAAATACTCGGAAGCTGTGCCATCAGGGGCGAATATGAAGTCATTCTAAAATTACTGGAAGACAAAAGGCTGACCGTCGATGACCAGATATCTGCTATTGCTCCTCTTTCAGAAGGTGCTGACTGGTTCAGGAAACTTTACAATAAAGAGGGTAACCTCAGAAAAGTGATACTGGTCCCATAACTGATTATGATGAAACCTGAAAGAATATATAATATTTCGATTGCGGGGTGCGGTAAAGTTGCACATCTGCATGCAAAAGCGATCCAGAATATACCGAATGCCCGTCTTGCAGGTGTCTGGAGCAGAAGCCCGAAAACTGCAAAGGATTTTGCAGCGATTTACAAAACACAGGCATATTCAGAAATTGCTCCCATGGTCCTTGAAAATGAAACTGATCTGGTTATTGTCTGCACTCCGCATCCTTTTCATAAACAGCCTGCCATTGAAGCGGCTGAAGCAGGAGCAAATGTTCTGGTTGAAAAACCACTGGCTTCCAATCTTCGCGATTGCGATGCAATAATAAATTCCTGTAAGGTAAGATATGCCAGGCTTGGGGTCATCAGCCAGCGCAGATGGTATTCCCCTGTGATGAGGGTAAGGGAGGCGATCGACAGGGGAAAGATAGGAAAACCGGTGCTGGCTACCATAACCATGCTGGGCTGGAGGGACAAGGCTTATTATGATTCAGACGCCTGGAGGGGAACCTGGAAGAATGAAGGGGGAGGGGTACTGGTCAATCAGTCGCCCCACCAGCTCGATCTGATGCTCTGGTTCATGGGGGAAGTGGATGAAGTATTTGGGATCTGGAGAAATCTTAATCATCCTTTTATCGAAGTTGATGATACAGCTTTGGCAATCGTAAAATTCAAAAGTGGTGCAATTGGAAATATTCTTGTGAGCAACTCTCAGAAACCGGGGATCTTCGGGAAGGTGCACATTCATGGTGAAAATGGGGCATCTGTAGGAGTCCAGACCGACGGTGGAGCAATGTTCATTGCAGGAATGACCGGTGTTGCCGAACCGCCGGTGAATGACCTGTGGACGGTTCCCGGAGAAGAAAAGATGCTGAAAAAATGGATTAAGGAGGATACTGAAATATTCAATAAATATGATCCGACTATTTATTATATGCAATGCCAGATCGAGGATTATCTCAAAGCAATCGGAAAGGACTCTGATCCTCTGGTTACCGGAGAGGACGGACGCAGAACCGTTGAGCTGTTCACTGCCATATACCGATCGACACGCGATAATGTTCCGGTTAAATTTCCCTTAAAACCAGAACCCGGCTTCGACGGCAGAGGAATATAAACTTCAAACTCCAAACTCCAAACTCCAAACTCCAAACTCCAAACTCCAAACTCACATGT
>DAIUKI010000067.1:3396-9991 GCA_036848255.1 Bacteroidales bacterium
CAAACTCCAAACTCCAAACTCCAAACTCCAAACTCCAAACTCCAAACTCACATGTCTGCTGCATATATTATTTTAATAGTAGTTGCAGGTGTCGCCCTGCTCCTGTTGATGGTGCTGAAATTCAAGCTCAATGCATTTATTGCCCTACTGATAACATCAATTGTTGTTGGTGTTATGGCAGGTATGCCACTACAGAAGATTTCGGAGAGCATCCAGGAAGGAATGGGAAGCACCCTGGGATTTGTTGCAACTGTTGTTGGTTTAGGGGCTATCTTCGGCCAGATGCTAGAGAGTTCCGGAGGTGCGAAATCCCTCGCAACATTTCTTCTGAAAAAATTCGGAACCGATAAAGCCTCATGGGCTTTGACTTTAACAGGTTTTATTGTTGGTATTCCAATTTTCCTCGATGTAGGATTTATTATACTCATTCCCATTGTATATGCCCTGACACGGGACACGAAACGTTCAGTGCTTTATTATGCCATTCCCCTCCTGGCGGGATTGGCAGTGACACATACGATGGTCCCGCCCACACCCGGACCTACTGCTGTTGGTGAGATCCTTGGTGTTGACCTCGGGTGGGTCGTTTTGATGGGTCTTCTGGTCGGACTTCCAACAGCAGTGGTAGCCGGTCCTCTTTTTGGCCGTTTTATTGCAAAGAGGATTTACATTCCGGTCCCTGAAATATTCCAGGATTCGGCGTCCGAATCTGAAAATTCCTTGCAAAAGCCACCATCATTCGGTGTTATTGCGGCATTAATAATGACACCCCTGTCGCTGATCCTGATGAGTACTTTTATAAAGCTGGGGGTTGACAAAGGGAGTCTTGCCGATTCCCGCCTGGCTGAAATACTCATTTTTATTGGTCATCCTTTCACTGCTCTTATTATTGCCACACTTTTATCCATTCTGCTTTGCCTCAAAAGGAAAATGCCGAAACAGACAATTCTTGATCTTAGCACAAAGGCTCTCGGACCGGCAGGAATAATAATCCTTGTGACCGGGGCAGGAGGGGTCCTTAAGCAGATCCTTGTCGACAGCGGCATTGGGAAGATGCTTGCTGAATCACTGGCAGATTCGTCAATTCCGATAATCGTACTCGCATGGGTACTTTCTGCCCTGGTGAGGATAACCCAGGGTTCGGCTACAGTTGCAATGATAACTGCAGCCGGTATCATTTCGCCCCTTCTTTCCTCATTCAACCTCGACCAGCAAAATATTGCCTTAATTGTAATAGCTATCGCTGCAGGAGCAACCATCCTTTCACATGTAAATGACAGCGGATTCTGGATAGTCAGCAAATACCTTGGAATGAATGAGAAACAGACCCTCCAGTCATGGACCGTAATGGAAACCATAATTGCTGTCAGCGGTCTTATTTTCACTCTCATACTCTCGCTGTTTTTCCGTTGACCTGAACATTTAAACCATTATCTTTATAGCTGAAGAATTTATAAAAATTCGCAACTAAAAAAATAACATGAAGCTTAAGTTTTTAGGCGCCGCCAGAGAGGTAACAGGAAGTAAGATCCTTTTAACCACCGACTCGGGTAAAAGGATTCTTTTTGACTGCGGTATGTTCCAGGGGAAGGGACTGGAGACTGACGGAATGAACAGGGACCTTGGATTTGATCCTTCCCTGGTTAATCATATTATCCTTACACATGCGCATATTGATCATTCAGGACTTATCCCATATGCTTACAAAATGGGATTCAGGGGATCGATTGTATGTTCAAACGCCACCCGTGACCTTTGTTCCATCATGCTTGCCGATACTGCTTATATCCAGGAGCATGATACAAAGACATTCAACAAAAGACGGGCCAAGAAAGGTTTGCCGCTTGTAACACCGATTTTTACGCAGGAGGATGCAAAAGAGTGCATGGCGCTTTTTATAGGGGTTCCAAGTGAAATGAATTTCAGGATTGATGATAAGATAAAGGTCAAGTTTACCAACACCGGCCATATGCTGGGCAGCGGGGTGGCAAACCTCATTATCACCGAAAACGGTCATGCCACCCGCATTGCCTATACAGGCGACATTGGCAGGCCGACAAGCAGGATACTGGCTCCCCCAAAACCGTTTCCCCAGGCTGACATTCTTATAACCGAATCGACTTATGGAGACAGACTACACGAGGATTTTGTGCGTGCTGACGATGAATTGCTGAAAACTGTGATCCAAACCTGCGTCGATAAGGGTGGCAAGCTTATTATACCCTCTTTCAGTGTCGGACGCACACAGGAAATAGTCTATTCACTGAACAAATTCTTTAACCAGGGGAAACTGCCAAGGATAGAAATTTTTGTCGATAGTCCCCTTGCGGTTAATGCCACTACTATCTTCAGAATGCATCCTGAATGCTTCAATAAGGAGGTTTTACACCTAATGGAAACCGACTCTGATCCATTTGGCTTTAACAGTCTGACCTATATAACCAGGCAGGAAGACTCCAAAAGACTCAATGATTCTAAAAAGCCGTGCATAATAATTTCGGCTTCAGGGATGATGGAAGCAGGACGAATCAAGCATCACCTGGCAAATAACATCTCCAATCCCCGGAATACAATCCTGATTGTCGGGTATTGCGCACCAGCCACACTTGGCGCCAGAATTGCAAGAGGAGATAAAGAGGTTTCAATTTTCGGAACTGTGTATAAGGTGAATGCTGAGGTCAGGAAAATCGATTCATTCAGCGGACATGGCGATTATAACGAGATGATTGATTTCCTCAACTGCCAGAATAAAAGTGAAATTAAAAGTACTTTCGTTGTCCACGGGGAATATGAAACACAGGTTAAATATTCCGCCAGGCTCCAGGAAGCCGGATTTACAAATATCCAGATCCCGTCAATGCGGCAGGAATACACAATATAATGGTGCGAGGTCGCTCCCTGCCCCCTGCTATCTTATATATTTCTTAAGTTCTTCACGTACTTTTTTCCACCCGGGATATACCTCTGACAAAAGCCTGTAGAAATTTGCACTATGGTCATGATGCTTCAGATGACACAATTCATGTAAAATAACGTATTCAGTGTAGACTTCATCAAGCCTTACAAGGTCGTAGCTGATTGCGATCTTCCCTTTCGAGGAACAGCTTCCCCATCTCTTCTTCATTGTTCTTACTACAAGATCTGTCGGCTTGAATCCGTAATTGCTGTTCTTCACAAGGAGCTCACGAAATTTCAGTCTTATCTTGTCTTGTGCGATTTGTTTAAACCAGCCCTCAAGTATGGCTCTGATAATTAACGGATTATTATCCCTTGAGTATCCGGCTTCAATTGTATCGCCGGCTCCTGTTCTTACGGAATATCTGTCCGATTTATAAAGTTTCAGCCTGAAGTCCCTGCCAAACAGCAATATTGAATCACCGTCCGAATATCCTTTTTCGTTGTCAATTCTTATCAACGAATTAAATCCGTTGAGTATCCTGTTAATCCAGTCCGATTTCTCCTTCACAAATCTTTTAATGGTTCCTGCCGGTGTCAGATAAGGGGCTTTTACGACAACACCATTATCGGGGCTGATACTGATGCTGATTGTCCTCCGGCGCGAAAAGACGATCCTGTATTTAAAGTCACCTGAGTCCTGCATGCTCGTATTTATCAATTCCCATTTTTCGGGTTGTATTTTCTGTTTTGTAGGGATGAGAGGTAGTAAACAAGGCAGGCTGTACCATCCATCGTACACTCATTTGTGGAATAATCCGCGTAATCATCATGATATACAGCCAGATCGGTCTGAAATCCGGCATATTCGTCTTCCTCCGAAAGGTATATGTACTTGAGTCCTTTGAATATTGTGGAGTAGACAGGTCCGTCGATAAGTCCGCCGGGCACCTGTTCTCCTTTTACCACGTATGAAGAGTGGGTGTTTTCAGGGAAGTCGCCCTTTTCAGGAAGGCCAACGATCATGCTTGTACCCCAGGGATTGCATCCGAAGAGCCAGTCGCGGTGAGCAGCCTCAATCTCCCTGAATGAACTGTCTCCGCTTATTCTGTGATATAGGTTCGCCTGGGTCAGGGTTGCGGCAACCAGATTATTCGAGCACCAGATGAAAGGTACACCAATAAGGAACGGATTCTTTTCTCCACTTGTTTTTATTTTCTGTAATCCTTCTTTCATATTTTCAAGGAACTCTTCTTTTATTTCTGTCTCTTTCGCATCTGAAGCAATTCCCGGATGCCCCATGTTCATAAAAGGGTACCATTGGTAATGACGGGCAGTATCGGACCCCATCCAAGGTGTGACAGTCTCCTTCCTTCCGAATTCGACGGCAAGAGCAAGGTATTCGTTATCGCCTGTGATATTAAATAATTCAATGGCTGCCAGTTCCATATCATCAACCCAGTTATCCTCTTCATAAAAATAAGGGGCAGTTCCGGGTGCAGTCTGACAGGCTCCGGGATTTTCAAGTCCGTAGTTAAATGCCGCGACCGCCTTCTCTGCCAGCATCCTTGAAAATTCAGGATCGATTGATTTATAAACGGCAGCTCCACTGGCAAAGGCGGAGGCAAATTTCCCTGCCGTTGAAGCTATACCTGTTGCGCGGTTCTTATATCTGAACAATCCCTGTTCCTTCCCGGTGCAACGATATACAGGCCGTTCGGATCCTTTTCCGTAATCAGCCGTATCGGCATTCGGGAACCTGAATCCGATATGGTCGCGGTCGTCGGCAATCTGGTTGTACATTTCCCCGGGAGCGGGATTCATTTTCAGGAGCCAGTCGAGTCCCCATCTGCTTTCATTCAGTACATCGGCGATTCCGTCTTTACCCGGTAATCCGCTGGCAAGGAAATTATCTGAGAATGAGGTTGGGTTCTCCGAAAAAGCAAACAACATCTGGTAAGTTGCATTAGCCGATGTTGCAACATACTGAAGGTAATCGGCTGCGTCGTGCCAGCCGCCTGTTACATCAATATGCAGGGAGTCGTCCTTCCCTCCATAGATAATATAACCGTCGTTAGTATGGCACGAATCCCTGAGCCATGGATTATATCCGCATCTCTGCTGTCTCATGTAAGTCAGAAGGAAATCAGCTGTTCCGTCATAAACATCATCAGAGATCCTGAAACCGGGTGAAATAGCATTCCCGGCTTCGATCCGGTAGGTTCCATCAGCTGTCAGTTCACTGAAATCAAGCCTGTAACAGCTTTTAAATGGAGAAAGAGGTATGCTCTTTGTAATTCCTTTTTTCTCCAGAACAATTTTTCCTGATTCTTTTTCAATCACTCTGAATGATTTAAGATCTTCGTTTTCAAGTCCGGTAAATACGGCAATTTTGAGATCGTTTGTTCTGTAGCCCAGCTGGTTGATCCTAATCCATTCGTCATTTTCTTTCTGGCAGGAGAGGAGTAAGACTGTTAATATACAAAAGAGAATAATTCTCATTAGATAAAAATTTAATAATTGAATGCCTTCACCTTCTTATTTGCTTATTCTCTTCTCTTCTCTTTTCTTCCCCTCTTCCCCTCTTCCCCCCTTTCCCCTCTTCCCCTCTTCCTACATGCTTAAATGTTAAAATTCATTTAATTTTTCAACTGACTGGAATAAACAAATAAATGTCGTTGTCTAAAGTTAAAATAAATAAGATTACAGGAAAATCCAGATAACAGAAAAAATAATAGACTGGTCCGTGGTTTGTCTTTGTTTTCATGGTTTAATGGTTAATCGATCACTCTGATAGATTCTTGAAACACTGGTCAGGTTAATCAGGTTAGTAAGGTTAGGAAGGAAGATAAGGGTGACCAGTCAAATTACGGGCGGTAAGTCATAATGCCGCCCGTTTCTTTTTCCCCTATTCGAATATGAATTTGAATCCTTTATTCCGAATTAAGGGTTATCACTGTTATTTCAGGCGGCATTCCGATCCGGAAAGGAATTCCCAATGATCCAAGTCCACGGTTTACTACCAGATATTGCTCCCCTTCCTTATAAAGGCCGTTCCACCTGGGATAAAAACAGGACGCAGGGCTCCACCTGAAATTTTTTGTCAGTATCCCAATCTGCATCCCATGTGTATGTCCCGATAAGGTAACAGCAATATCCGTTTTCCCGGTTACATCTTTGTCCCACTGGTTGGGATCATGTGCCAGAAGTATCTTCAAATCCGCTCCGTATATCCCGGTAGTTGCCTTTTTAAGATCCCCGTGGACTATTCCGGGGAATGATCCCCTTGTCATCACCCCGATCATGGCTATTTTCGATTCCCCTATATTAATTATCGTGAATTCATCATTCAGCAATTCATAACCTGATGATCTAATGAAATTGTTCATCCGAAGCACATTGTTCTCCTTTTCAGCCTCTGAGTAAAAAGGGTGATAAGCGCCGAAATCATGATTGCCCATTACTGCAAAATTGCCATACTTCCCTCTTGCCTTACTTAGAATTGTATCAAACCTGCCGGATTCACGCCAGCCAATATTTATGAAATCTCCTGTATTTATTACAAGATCAGGATTCAGGTCATTGATCTGCTTTATGACCTCCACAAGGAGGTTCTGGTGGTGATAAAATGTAGTGAGGTGAACGTCAGAGATCTGGACTATTTTCAAGCCATCAAGATCAGGTTCCAATCCTTTTATAT
>DAIUKI010000068.1:0-9913 GCA_036848255.1 Bacteroidales bacterium
TCTCAATAACCCGGGCAAAATATATTTCAAGGATAATTATATTTTTATTGTTGAGGAATTAAAGGGGATCCATGTTTATGATAATAGTGATCCCTCTTCACCTGTAAAGAAGGCATTTGTAAACCTTCCGGGTGTTGTTGATATTTCAATTTCAGGGTTCATATTATATGCCGACAGTTTTGTGGACCTTGTCATACTTGATGTGGAGAATATTGATAACATACATGAAGTTGGCAGGGTTATGGATATCCTGCCATATACTGTTCCACCAACGGGCAACGAACTTCCTATGGCTTATGTCGATGAAGACAAAGGCGTTGTTATCGGCTGGGAGGTTAAGACAATCAGGGAGAAGATAAACAATGAACCCTATCCATGGCCCATTTATTACAGAGGTGGTTTTGCTTTCCTTGAGATGGCCAATTCTTCGGGCGCTTCATCAGGAGTAAGTGGAAGTGGAACCGGATTCGGAGGATCGATGGCAAGGTTCGGTATCAAGGATAAGGTCCTTTATATAGTTGACCAGAACAACCTCAAGGTATTTGATATTACAAACAAGACCAACCCTGCCAAAATGGGCGATTTTTATCCGGGATGGAATATTGAAACGATGTTCCTTTCAGGTGATAATATGTTCCTCGGATCCACTACCGGTATGATAATATATGATATTTCAAATCCGCTGGTGCCAACATCACGGGTCTTCTTTAACCATGCCAGGAGCTGCGATCCGGTAATAGTGGATGACACCCTGGCCTATGTAACCCTCAGGTCAGGAACCACCTGCGGAGGAACCGTCAACTGCCTTGATGTGGTTAATATAAAGAACATAAGCTCACCCAAACTCCTGGCTACATACTCAATGACAAATCCTCATGGACTGGGCAAGAGCGGTGATCTGCTCTTTATCTGCGATGGAACCGCCGGATTGAAAATATATGATGCTTCCGATCCGAAAACTATCGCCAGCAACCTGATATTTTCCTATCCCAATATAAATGCATATGATGTAATTCCTATCGGCACACTGCTTGTAATGATAGGTGACGACGGACTTTACCAGTATAGCTATTCCGACATACAACACATCACGCTACTGAGCAAGATAGAGGTTAAGGAATAATTTTAGTCGTGCGGTCATTTATGAAGGCATGAAGGCATGAAGGCGTGACGGCGTGACGGCTTAACTGCCTAACTGCATAACTGCATAACTGCATAACCTCTCCCTCCCGGGAATAAATGCTAAAAATCCTTAACATGACAAAACCGATTTGCAAAAATTGCAGGAATCATTATCTTGACGCCCGGAAATTTTAGTAACTTAAATCAATTAAGATATGTATCAATCAGAAAATCTGGTCAGGGAACTGACTGATAAACACGGCCGTACACGGCAAAGTCTGATACCGATTCTTCAGGATATAGTTGCCAGGCACAATTATCTTACTGATGAAGCTATGGTGGAAGTAGCCAGAGAACTCGATATCTCGGCTGCAGAAGTATATGGAACAGCCTCCTTTTACACCTTTCTCGATACAAAGGTCAGGGGAAAATATGTCATAAGGATTTGCAAAACTATCACATGTTCAATGAAGGGAAAAGGCGAGATAATTCAGACCATTGAAGACATGCTTAAGATCAGGGTTGGGGAGACCACCACGGATAAAATGTTCAGCCTGATCGAAACCAACTGTATAGGATGGTGCCATAAGGCCCCGGCAATTCTAATAAATGAGATGCCGTATACGGACCTTACTCCCGAGAGGATTGTTGAAATAATCAAAGGTTATATGCACAAATAAAATACGCGCTGTATCATGGAAAATAAACTATTAAACAAGGTAGGGCTTATTTTTGAAAAAATTGATGCTAATGAGGCTCTGAAGAAAGCATTCAATATGTCGAGTGACCAGATCATTCAGGAGATTCTGGATTCAGGTCTTAAAGGACGCGGGGGAGCAGGATTCCCGACCGGTTTGAAATGGAAATACACTGCTGCTGAAAAGGAGCCTGAAAAATATATTGTCTGCAATGCCGATGAAGGAGAACCCGGAACTTTTAAGGATAGGGAGATCCTCGACAGGGCTGCCTACAAGGTATACGGAGGTATGGCGATTGCAGGAAGGACCATCGGAGCAAAAAAAGGGATCGTTTACCTTAGGGGTGAATATAAATTCCTTCTCCCAAAGCTTATGATAGAGCTTGATGAGTTTCATAAGTTAATAGATGCAATCGGATATGATTTCAGAATAAGCTATAGATTAGGAAGCGGAGCATACATATGTGGTGAAGAGAGTGCACTCTTTGAGTCAATCCAGGGCGATCGCGGTGAACCGAGGAACAAACCGCCTTACCCGACAACTTCAGGTGTTTTTTATAAGCCCACTTCAATTAACAATGTTGAGACGCTTGTCACCGTAATGATGATCATTATGAATGGCTCTGAGTCATATGTCAGGCTTGGTACAAAAGACTCAAGAGGTTCCAAGGTGTTCTCGATCTCAGGTGATACTCCCATGCCGGGTATTTTTGAGCTTGAGCTGGGTATGACAGTTCAGGAATTTGTTGATGAATTTGGTGATGGTGATACAAAGGCGGTCCAGGTAGGAGGGGCCTCAGGATTCTGTGTTCCACGAAAGAAATTCGCAAACACTATTATCGGCTTTGAAGGTGTTCCAACAGGAGGTTCGATGAAGCTGTTCAACAGTTCAAGGTCAATGTACAACGTCCTTCATAATTACCTGGATTTCTTTGCCGAGGAGTCGTGCGGACAATGCACTCCATGCAGGGTTGGCTGCCAGCAGCTGCTCAAAGGTGTCGAAAAGGTCAAAAAGGGTGAAGCTAAATCAACATATCTCAATGAGCTAGTCAAGCTGGCCGATTCGATGAAAATTGCATCAAAATGCGGTCTGGGCCAGTCAGTAGGTAATGCCTTCAGGACAATAGTTGAGAATTTTAAAGAAGAGATCATCTATTAATTTATTAAATGAAAATCTGAACGTTATGATAAATCTGACTATAAATGATCAAAAAGTTTCAGTACCCGCAGGAACAACTGTACTGGATGCGGCAAAAAAACTGAAAATAAATATACCAACACTCTGCAATCATCCTGACCTGTGCGTTGCCGGTAACTGCCGCGTATGTCTCGTCGAACAGAAAGGTGCACGAACCCTTGTTGCATCATGTGCAACACCGGTTTCAGAGGGTATGGACATCCATACCAACACATTGAAAGTACGGAACGCACGGAAACATGTTGTCGAGCTGCTTTTGTCGGAACACAGGTCCGACTGCACGAAATGCTACAAGAACCAAAAGTGCGAGCTGCAGGCTCTTGCTAACGAATTTGCCTTCGGCGACACCATATTCCTTGACCTTGTCGAGGATCATCCATATACAATCGACCGGTCGTCTCCTTCATTCACGAAGGATGACAGCAAGTGTATCCGCTGCCAGCGTTGTGTAAGGACATGTGCCCAACTTCAGTACATCTCTGCAATTGCAGTTGCTAACAAGGGATCCCATCAGAAGATTTCCTCATTTCACGATAAACCGATGAGTCATGTCGTTTGCACCAATTGCGGCCAATGCGTTAACCGTTGTCCGACAGGGGCTCTCGTTGAAAAGACCTATATCGATTTTGTCTGGGATGCCATTTATGACCCCGACAAGCATGTTATAGTTCAGACGGCACCTGCAGTGAGGGTGGCCCTGGGCGAGGACCTGGGATATGATCCCGGCGAGAGGGTTACCGGTAAGATGGTGAATGCCCTTAAGCAGCTTGGCTTCGATTCGGTTCTGGATACAGATTTCAGCGCTGACCTGACTATTATGGAAGAAGGAACAGAACTTCTTACGAGATTGAAAAAAGCGCTTGTAGACGGTGACAAGAAAGTCTCACTGCCAATGTTCACATCATGCTCCCCGGGCTGGGTAAAATTCATCGAACACAAGTATCCCGAGTTCCTTCATAACCTTTCAACCTGCAAATCGCCCCAGCAGATGTTCGGAGCGCTTGCCAAGACATTCTATGCAAAAAAGAAGGGTATTGATCCTTCAAAAATAGTCTCAGTTTCAATAATGCCCTGCGTTGCAAAGAAATACGAGGCCGACAGACCCGAGATGAGAGCAAGCGGATACAAGGACATCGATTATGTCCTTACGACCCGCGAACTTGCAGTAATGATAAAACAGGCAGGGATCGATTTCCGGAACCTCGATGCTGCGAATTATGATTCAATAATGGGCGATTCAACCGGTGCTGCAGTAATCTTCGGTGCCACAGGAGGCGTTATGGAAGCTGCACTCCGCACAGCCTACGAAATTGTTACGGGACGTGAGGTGCCATTTTCTAACCTGAATATAATCCCGGTACGTGGTATGGAAGGCGTGAAGGAAGCCACCATAAAAATCGAGGATTGTACCGAAGACTGGAAATTCCTTGAAGGTGCAGAACTTAAAGTTGCTATAGCTCATGGCCTGGTCAATGCAAATAAGCTCATGGCACAGGTCAGGAAGGGAGAATCTCCGTACCATTTCATTGAGATAATGGCGTGCCCGGGAGGATGTATCGGCGGCGGTGGACAGCCAATACCGACAAGCATGGAGATCAGAAAGAAAAGGATGAAGGCGATCTATTCCGAAGATGAGCATATGGTACTTCGTAAATCGCACGAAAACCCCGACGTCATAGCAATTTACAAGGAGTTCCTCGATAAGCCCAACAGCCATAAATCACACGATCTGCTGCATACACATTACACCGAAAGGGACAGTTTTTAAAAAATATTGATTAAATTAAGGGCCGGTATGGATAATACCGGCTTTTTTAATCTTATTAAATGAAAGAATTTAAAATTTCAACAGCTCAGTTTGAGAATAAAAGCGGGAACAAGGAGTATAACCTGTCGGTGATCGACACTCTTGCAGGTCAGGCGGCAGCCGAAGGCTCTGATGCGATCGCCTTCCATGAATGTTCCGTGACTGGATATACTTTTGCTGGAAAGCTCACCAGGGATCTGCTGTCGGATGTTGCCGAGCTAATCCCCGATGGTGAAAGCACCATGAGGCTCAGGGAAATAGCTGGAAGGTATAATATTGTAATACTTGCCGGTCTTTTTGAAAAGGACATTGCCGGCAAAATCTACAAGGCTTATGTCTGTGTCGGGAAGGATGGACTGATTGCAAAGCACCGGAAATTGCATCCGTTCATACATCCTGATATAACTCCGGGTGATCAGTATACTGTTTTCGAACTTGGAGGCTGGAAATGCGGTATTCTGATCTGTTATGATAACAATGTCGTGGAAAATGTCAGGGCAACAGCGTTGCTTGGGGCACAGATAATCTTTATGCCTCATGTTACGATGTGCACCCCTTCACCGAGACCGGGAGCAGGTTTTGTCGAACCCGGCCTATGGGATAACAGGAAAAATGATCCGGAATCGCTGCGGAAGGAATTTGATGGCCCCAAGGGACGTGAATGGCTTATGAAATGGCTTCCTGCAAGGGCTTATGACAATGGTGTATATGCTGTGTTCTCAAACCCTGTCGGAATGGATGACGACCAGCTGAAGAATGGTTGTTCGATGATAATTGATCCTTTTGGTGAAATAATTGCTGAATGCAGGGAACTGGGAGATTGCTTCGTTACTGCATCCTGTACTCCTGAGAAACTCATTAAAGCCGGTGGATTCAGGTATACAATGGCAAGAAGGCCTTTGCTTTACAGGGATATTATAGGCAGGGACCATACTTCGGTACAGAAGGTTGCATGGATGAAAAATGCAGGAAAAAAGTAAAGGATTGCTTCGTCGTCCTTAAGAATAAGGACTCCTCGCAATGACTGTAATTCCCCGGCACCTTATTCACGTATTTTAATTAACTTTAGCATATATAAACCTGAATTAAATTTGTAATTCACAATGGAACAATACTACAACTGGAAAACAAAGCTATTCAGCAAGAAATTTGAAATTTACCAGTACGATATTCTCAAGGGTGAGATATCTAAGGAAAATTGGTCGCGCAAAGTTATGGGAGAGCTTAATGTCAGACGGGTAATGTTCGAAACCAAAGGTGTCTTTAAGTTAGATACTGTAATAATTGATCTCCAGGGTGAAATCGAAACAGGTAAGGTTAGTTTTTCCGGTATCAGGAACAAGGCAACGATCCTTTATCAGAATAAAGAGTACAAATGGCAGTATGATAACCTTTTAAGATCAAAATGGAGTGTGTCCGATGATAATGGGGCAATTATCCGGTATCATTCGAATGCTTTTACAGGGATCATTACTTCTTATACAAGGGATGAGGTCCTTATTCTCACCGGATTTTTTATCAGGAATTTTCTGAAGCAAAGTTCAGCTGCAATAGCTGCAGCAAGCTGAGACTTCAGCCCGGAAATTCTACCTTAAGACCCTGCCCTTTGAATCACAAGCCGGCTTCCTTATTGTACCGGGTAAAAAAATTATCGAGAATCAGATATTTATTTCTGTGTTTCGATATAAGCTCCGGATAAGCCCCGAAATTCAGCTCAAAATTCTGAAACCTTGCAAGTGCATTTCTTTTTATCTCCAACCCAATTAATTCAGGGCGGATACCACGCGCCAGATAAATTTCAATATACCTGTAAATTCCTATGTATCCGAATGCATCCAGATCGTCGGCTGCCGACAGTATTCTCAGGATCTCATTTTTAACTGAATAATTCGTGCTGTATTCCTTGTTATCATGATTCTCCACCGCATCAAGGAGATTAGCATATTCAGATTCATCGAGATTGTTTTTCTGAAGAAATAACCTGCACATTTCCCTGCTGTGTTTTCCATGACGGACCTTCGGATCGACCGACATGCCCAGATCGTGAAGGTAACATGCAATCAGCAATTTTACAGGGAATTCCGGGTCAAAAGTTTCACCGTGTGAGTTTATTACCTCAAGAAGTTCCTTGGCATAACGCCAAACCCTCCGGTGATGTTCCAAATCATGTGAGAAGAGGTGCGTATTCCCCCACTTTTCGGTAAAAAAAATTTCCAGGGTCTGCAAATATTTTTTTTCAGCAGATCGGACAGATTCTCCCAGGTTCATTTTAATTGAAAATAAAAAAAGCAAAAGACGAAGCCTTTTGCTTTGAACAGGCTTCAGATATTGTTATTACTTAATCATGCTTTCGGCCAGATCGAGAATGGTTGTGTCATCAAAAGTCACTATTCCGCCTCCCGGCCCCTGTTCAAAGTGGATACCAACACTCTGTCCTTTTTCAAAATGTGTTCCTCCGAAGTAGTTTCTGACAGTCTCTTCATGCAGATCAAGCTTCTCTGCAATCTTTCTCATACTACCGGAGGGTAATTGGTCTTTGATTTTCCGGAGTTCATTGAATGTGATTGTTTTTGCCATGATTGCGTAATTTAGTTTATATCAGGAAATGATTTCAATTACTGTACCAAAGTTAATGATAAATTACCAAATTTAAAAAATCGGGCCCCAAAATTCTCCGGTTATACCTCCCTGAGATATTCAAGAAACAGGCTCATCGCCTCTCTTTTGCGGTTATCCAGTGAATAATCTATGTTTTTTGTAAGGTATTCCCGGAGCTCGGCTCCTGCTATAACACCGCTTTCCCCGAACCGTTCGGCAACCTTGTCGAGATTTTCCACTCCCAGGGAGAGAGCTCTGTTAAAATCATCCGTGAAATCGACCGGCAGGGGCTTATTCGCGACCCAGCAGGCAAAAACGAAAGGGAGTCCCGTAAAATTCTTCCATTCCTCAGCCAGATCGATCCTGTAAAGGTACCGGTTCTCCAATTCAAAACACTGATCGCCGATGAGAACCACGGCTTCATTTCTTTTAACCGATTTAAAATCAAAATCTTTTGATGCATTTATCCATTCAAGATCTCTTTTCCAGAAATTTTTGGCTAAAACTTTCACAAGATTCACTGATGTCATTGACCTGTAATCGAGAAATACTTTCTCAACACTATCAAATGATGAATTACTCATTATCTGTACGGTTCTCACCTTTCCGTCAGCACCTATACAATAATCGCCGGTGAGGAACGATTCTTCAAGGAGGGGAATTGCTGCGACCGGAATGAGCCCAAGGTCAGATTTGCCTGAAATGAGCTTTGCAGCGCAGTCGGAGGGATGGTCAGTCTCAATAATCGCTTTCCTGTCAAACCCGCTTTCTGTGAGGCCGTAAAGAAATGGATAAGTGTTCGCGTACCTTACTGCTGAAATCCTGAATTTCTGCATTACATGTTTTTTACTGCGTCTAAAATAGTATTTTTGTGTACAAGTATGCATGATAATAACGAGTGAAAAGCCAAAAAGGTAAACAATGGAATTAAATAATCTTATGGCCATTTCTCCCCTCGACGGAAGATACAGGCCGAAGGTCGTCGAGCTGGAAAATTACTTTTCAGAGTTTGGACTTATCAGATACCGTCTGATGGTGGAAGTAGAATATTTCATTGCCCTTTGCGACATCCCCCTTCCTCAGTTGTCTGATTTCCGTAAAGATAATTATACGCCGCTCCGCGCAATTTATGAGGATTTTGATATCAAGGAAGCTGAAAAGGTCAAGGAAACTGAGAAAATTACGAATCACGATGTTAAAGCCATTGAATACTACCTGAAAGAGAAGTTTTTCCAGGCAGGATGGGGAAGATGGTCGGAGTTCATCCATTTCGGACTTACATCACAGGATATAAACAATACTGCTATACCATTGTCGCTGAGGGATGCCCTTACCGATGTGTATTTCCCGCTTTTGTTCGAATTAAGGGAAACCCTGGCAGGTTTTGCTGAAGAGTGGAAAGAAATTCCGATGCTGGCCAGGACCCATGGGCAACCTGCGTCACCGACAAGGCTGGGAAAGGAGATCTCTGTTTTCATTGCCAGGCTGGACGAACAGTCGAAGTATTTCGGGCAGATAGCTTATTCTGCCAAGTTTGGAGGAGCCACAGGCAACCTGAATGCTCATAAAGTGGCATATCCGGATATCGACTGGGTATCGTTCGCCAACAATTTTGTGAGTGAAATTCTCGGGCTTCAGCGTTCCTTCCCGACAACTCAGATCGAGCACTACGACAATCTTGCTGCACTTTTTGACAATCTCCGGAGAATTAATGTAATCCTCCTTGATCTGGCACGGGATATGTGGCATTATATTTCAATGGAATATTTCAGACAGAAAATTAAAAAAGGAGAGATAGGTTCTTCTGCAATGCCGCACAAGGTAAATCCAATCGACTTTGAAAACAGCGAAGGCAACCTTGGTTATGCCAATGCTGTATTCGGTCATCTGTCGGTGAAGCTGCCGGTATCCCGGCTTCAGCGCGACCTCAGCGACTCGACAGTCCTCAGGAATATTGGAGTTCCCGTCGGTCACACGATAATTGCCTTCAATTCAATGCTTAAGGGGCTTAACAAGTTGGTTGTGAATGAAGAAAAGATCAGCAATGATCTTGAAAACAACTGGGCTGTTGTGGCGGAGGCACTGCAGACGATTTTGAGAAGGGAGGGATTCCACAAGCCATATGAAGCTCTTCTCGACCTGACACGTACAAACCAGAAAATAACAAAAGAATCGATAACCGGCTTTATTGAAAACCTGGATGTAAGTGAATCCCTTAAATCGGAAATGAAAGGGATCACACCCTTCAATTATACGGGTTTTTAATATCTTGCGGGACTTATGATTAAAGCCAGACTTCTGCTTAAATTTATTGAACCCTATAAATGGTCAGCGGCCCGGAACATTATTTATAATATTCTGAGTGCGATTTTTGCGCTGGTCTCATATACCCTTGTCATCCCTTTCCTTCAGATACTTTTTAACCGCGTCGGCACGGCCAGTCATCCGGGTGAGTTTCACCTCAGCCTTGATTACCTTGGCAATGCAGGAA
>DAIUKI010000069.1:0-9795 GCA_036848255.1 Bacteroidales bacterium
TGGATGGAAGAATAATTGATTCATTAACCGGCAACGAGTTAGTCGAAAAGGGATTCATTATGACTCTTGAGGGACTATATTCCGGAGAACTTTTTGAGATACATGAAAAATAATAAAGTATTTATTGCCACAAAGACGCAAAGGCGCAAAGAAACCCTTTGTGAACCTTAGCGTCTTAGCGCCTTCGTGGCTTAATTAGATTCATTATGAAACACTCAGTCATAATATTTCTGGTATTACTTTTAAGTGTCCAGGTTGCTCAGACACAAAATCCACGAACAGTTTTAGGCCTCAATGGTACCTGGGAATTCGACCAGACAACAAAGGCTTTCCCTCCCGAAAAATTCACAAGAAAAATCCCTGTTCCCGGATTAATCCATCTTGCAGAACCCAGGATCGGGGAATATGATAAATTTTTTAAACGTCCGGGGAAAGCTGAATCGACAGAACAATTTAACCTGTATAACCTCGACTATACTCCCCGTTACAGCTGGTACCGGAAAACTGTTTTTATCCCGAAGGAACTGGAAGAGAAAGAAGGTATTATTACAATAAAGAAAAGCCAGTATGTAACTCAGATATATATTAATGGTTTGGATATGGGGACTTCAATGGCATGTTACACGCCCATTGAATTCCCTGTAAATAAAGCCATTAAGTTTGGCGCAGAGAATGAAGTCCTGATAAGGACAGGGGAACGTATATGGCTTCCTTCTGAGGCGGCGGGCGGAACTGATAAGGAGAAGGAGCATTATCTCCCGGGGATATGGGATGATATATTCCTGTCATTCACAGGTAATATCAGGATTAACCGTCTTCTTGTGCTTCCCTCAGTGGAAAACCAAAAAGTAACTGTGAAAGCTCAGATCCGAAGCCTGATTCCTGCTCAGATATTTTATGGTGATCCGATGAATGATACTGTTTCGCTTGAGATTCTTATTACAGAAAAGATCTCAGGTAAAGAGGTGGCAAAAAAGTCAGGACGATTCTCTGTTAAAAGAGATAATCTCACTGAGCTGGCTTTGGAAATTCCACTTTCAGATTTTACTTTCTGGACTCCGGAAAAACCATTTCTATATGTTGCATCTGCAAGACTTTTAGCCCAAAAAGGTGTATCTGACGAACTTGGTCATCAGTTTGGAATGCGCGATTTTACGACAAAAGGTAAGTTCTACTATCTCAATGGTGAAAAATATATTTTGCGTGGTACAAACATTACACTTCAGAGGTTTTTTGAAGATCCCGACTGTGGAAATCTTGTATGGGACAAGGAATGGGTGAAAAAACTTCTTGTAAATTATCCCAAACAGCTGAACTGGAATGCGATGAGGATCTGCGTTGGGGTGGTTCCGGATTTCTGGTATGATATTGCCGATGAGTATGGTTTATTATTACAAAATGAGTGGCTCTATTGGCAAAACCATGGTTGGGATGATCAGATCAGAAAAGAATATACCGATTGGGTATGGACAGATGGGAATCACCCAAGTATTGCGATATGGGATGCAATTAACGAGAATACAGATGATTTCATCGGTAATACACTTATTCCCGAACTACAGAAACTTGATCCTACACGTATCTGGGATGCCGGTTATATGAGAGAGGGCCTCATGAAAACCGATGAAATGGATGAACCGCACCCATATATGGGCAGAGTCAGCAAGATTAATATGGAACCCAAAAAAAATTTTTATCCGCTTGGCGATCTTGATTTTAAACCTCAGGCACTTAAAATGATCCAGACGGCAACCGTTCCTCAGCTGGCAAATGAATATGGCTGGATATGGCTGTGGCGCAACGGCATGCCAAGCAAGCTTACAGTAAATGAGTATGATTATTACCTCGGACCTGATTCTGCACCAGAGCAAAACCGTGAATTCCAGGCTTATTATATGCAGCTCGAAACTGAATGGCTGAGAAGTGAACCCGAACTGGCAGGGGTACTTGCATTCTGTTATCTTGCTAACAACTATGGCTATACAGGCGACTGGTTCATGGACAATATTAAAGATCTGAAACCAATTCCGACCCTAAACTGGTTCAGACATGCCTTTGCACCAACTGCAGTGTTTATTAATTTACCTGATGAACGATATGTAAAGCTGACTGATCCTCATCAGCCGGGGGAAAAGCTATCGCTTAAACTTGCAAAGATCAATGATGTTAATAAAGTAGTTACAGGGAAAGTCACTCTGAAAATTATTGGCAGGGATGGCAAAACAGTATCAAAAAAGAACATCCCGGTGACTTTTTCAGCATTCGATCGTTCAAGATTTTCGGTCGAAATGCTTCTTCCGGATAAACCGGGTGGTTATTTATTGCTGGCTGAGTATCTGGCTGACGGCAGTTTTGATCCGGTAATATCAAGGCGGTATGTAAAAGTCGGTAAAGCTTCTGAGTATATTTTTTTTGAGATGAAGGCTGACACGCTTAAATAAAACGGACTCCGGTCGAAAAAAAATTGACGCCAACTGTTGTGAATCAGGATTTACAATTTAAGATAATTGAGAATGTACTCCCTTCCCCTGCCTTGCTTTCTACAGATATTTGTCCCCCCTGCGCTTCAATAAACTCTTTGCTTATTGCTAATCCAAGTCCTGTTCCTTCTTTTTTTGTTCCGGGAACTCTGAAATATCTGTCAAATATCTTTTTTTTGTACTGGGAGTCAATACCCTGACCGGTATCAGTTACAGATATTTTTGCCCGATCTCCAATTTGAAGAATTGAAATGTTAATTTGGGAATTGTCATAAGAATAACGAATTGCATTTGAAATAAGATTGGTGAGCACCCATGCTGTTTTTTCTTTATCTATAATTACCTCAGATATCTCCTGTGGATAATCCTCGATAATTACAATATTCCTCTGGTCAGCTATCGGTTTATTTGTGTTAATAGCATATTGAATGATTTCCTTCAAATTGGAAGGCATAATATTTAATTGGATTTTTCCAGTCTCAACCTGTGTAAAATTCAGTATTTCTGATACTAACCTCAGCAGGGTATTTGTGTCTTCTTCACAGCTCCTGATTAACTCCCGCTGTTCATTATTTAGAGCTCCTGTCTTTTCATTTTCAAGTAATTGAAGACTGAATTTAATTGCTGAGATTGGAGTTTTTAATTCATGAGAGACTGTCGCAATGAAATTAGTTTTTGCCAGATCAAGTTCCATGAATTTTGTGATATTCTTTAAAATAATCACATGCCCCAGTATGTGTTCCTCTTTTTCATTTTGAGTGGTATAGGATATATCCTGAATTTCCTTTTCAAAATACGTATCCTTACCTTGTTTTTCGATATGAATTCTTGAGTTTGCTTTATCGAATGAGAATTTGTTTTCCTTCTCCGGTTCTATTATTATCAGTTTACTTAGCAATTCATTTTCAAATGCAACTTCAAGTACATTTTCCCCAATCAGATTCCTGCCCTCAAGTCCGGCTATTTTTAAGAATTCTTCATTAATCAATGTGATTTTCAAATTCCTGTCAAATCCAATAATCGGATATTGAATCTTATTTAAAAGGGTTTCGGTAATTTTCCTCTCAGTCAGTAATTTTGAGATATTGCTTTTATTGAATTCTTCAAGTTTCTGAGCCATAGTATTGAATGATTTTGCCAGATCTCCAAACTCACTATGACTTTCAAAACTTACTCTTTGCGAATAATCATTGTCAGCAATCTGTTTTATACTTCTTGTCAGTTCCTGTATCGGATTTGAAATATTTCCCGGAAGCAAAATGAAAAGAAGGAGTGAAATAATAAGGCAGAAAACACTTAGAAAGGTTATTAACAAAATGGATTTATCAGCAGTTTGTGAAGCAATAGTACTTTTTCTCTCTATTGCATTTAAATTAATTTCCCAAATTTCAAACAGATATGACTGTAAGTACGGCAAAACAGTTTTATCATCCGGATTATTCAATAATTGCCGGAAGCTTTCTGATAGTTTTTCCGTTAATTCTTTTTCACCGGCTTCGGTTATATTCTTCTGTTGCTTTAAAAGATAAGTTTCAAATGTTCTCAGGGCGCCTGTATCCTGATGAATTCCTGACAGGGCCTTAAGCATGTTTTGTGTATAGACTATAGATTCTTTATTATCCCTGATAATATTCTCTGAAGCTGTAGCCAATGAATTAATCTGTTTTACAGCGAAAAAAGCCAGAAGAACAATCAGAATAAACAAAAGTCCAATGCCAAGATAAAGTTTTGTCTTGATTCTCATTGCCTTATCATTTTCAAAATAATAAAACA
This sequence comes from Bacteroidales bacterium, assembly GCA_036848255.1. GTDB lineage: Bacteria > Bacteroidota > Bacteroidia > Bacteroidales > VadinHA17 > LD21. The sequence continues at coordinate 4,254 of DAIUKI010000069.1, forward strand.
AAGATACTCTTTCAGTCAGGTTAGATTAATATTTCGGATTAAACTATTTTTGGTTTTGTCCCAAACAGAATGGTCCTGAATAGTACAAGAACTGGTATTATTTCCAGCCTTCCGGTCCACATTTGAATAATATAGGTAATTTCAAGAACCGGCGACATCTCCGGAGTTGTAATACCGCATGATAATCCTACAGTTCCCTGGGCGGATGCAGATTCAAAAAGTGCATCTGTAATCGTAAAGTTCCCACCCATAAAGTAATATGTAATTAAGGCAGATACTAAAACAAACAACATATAAATAAATGCATATGTCGCTGCAGACGCAAGCTCTTTATTCATTTCATCAGGTAATAACCGTTTTTCATTGAATCTGACAACATTAATAGAATTTACAGATGAGAAATAACTGGTAACATTCCAAAATATGCCTTTAAATATCAATAGCATTCTGATTATTTTTATCCCGCCAACTGTTGCTCCGGCGGCACCACCAACCACCATGGCTGACATAACAATGAATATAATCGATGGACCGTCCCAGATGTGGACATCAGATGTTTGCCATCCTGTTGTAGTTAATGCACTGACAAATTGAAATATCCCTATCCGGAATGGTTCAGAAATCACACCTGACCTAATCAGCATTAAGGAAAGTACAATACTTCCAAGTATGCATAATATTAGTATTGACCTCGTCTGAAGATTTTTCCAGAACTGTTTGATATCCTTATTATATATTACTTTAAAATAGAATGGCAAAGACAAGGAACCTAATATCATTGGTAACAGGTACAGCATATCCATCTTAAGTGAATGGTATCCTGCAATACTATCGTCTAAGGTGCTGAATCCACCTGTAGACTGACCAGCCATAGCATGATTGATTGAATCAAAGATGTTTTCTGAAAATTTATAGCCTGGTAAAATTATATATGTACCTATGACGAGGTAAACAAAACTGAAAAGGGTAATTCCTAAATATATTTTCCAGATTGAACGGGCAGTTTCAATTACTGATGGTTTTAACCTTTCTCCGGTTGATTCAGTCCCATACAACAGCATCGCCACCTTCCCATTTGATTGTCCTAATACAGCTAAGGATAAGATAATAAACCCTGCGCCTCCCAGTAATTGTGTGAATGAACGGTAAAAAAGCAAGCCTTTACCAATTGAGGGTTCATGCACCGCCATACTTAAACCCGTGGTTGTAAATCCGCTCATGCTCTCAAAGACTGCGTGTAAAGGATTCTTGAAAAAGTAAAGACTGGAAAGATATTCTGTTCCTGACTGACAATATTGTTCTGCCACTTCCGGTGGGGTAATATAGGCGGTAATAAGGAAAGGTAAGCCACCCATTATCGCGATTGAGAGCCATCCTAAAGATGCAATTATTAATGCATGTCGGTGAAGTGGTTCAAAAGAGGTTTGAAATCCTTTATGAAGTGAATATCCGGTTACTATACAAATAAGAGAAGAAATAAGAAAACCCAATGCAGAATAATACTCACGGTAAATTATTGATACAATCAGAGGGAGGACTATTGTTAAACCTAATAAGATTTGGAGACTCCCGATTTGTTTGAGCAGCATCTTAAATGTATCATACCTGTTATGATGGAGAACCATTGAATTCGGATTAAATTAATTGAAGAATGAATTAATATCTGAATTGCTTTGCGGTAAGGAGAATACAAATACCTTATCGTCTGCCATTATCTGAAAATTTCCAAGTGTAATATATCCTTTCCCATTTCTGACAACACCGCTAATAATGTTATTCTCCGGGAAATTAAGCTCACTAATTGGCTTTTTGGTAACCCTGGAGTTCTTCTTCACAACGAATTCCTGAATTCTGGCATCAACTCCATATAAATGTGTAAGTACCCTGCCTTTAATTATATACCGGAAAATAAAATTTGCTGCTGCCATCTTTTTGTTGATTAATGTATCGATTCCCATTTTTTGTGAATAATCAAATAATCCGATATTCTCAACCATGGCAATTGCTTTTCTTACACCAGATTCCTTGGCAATAAGACAGGTGAATATATTAGTCTCGGAATTTCCTGTAACAGATACGATTGCATCAAAATTTCCCAATCCCTCTTCTTCAAGTACTTTAACGTTTGTACCATCTCCGCAGACTATTTGAACGTTTGGGATGTTTTTTGCCAGATATTTGCATCTTTCAACGTCTTTATCAATCAATTTGATATTATAATACCTGCTTAGCTTCAAGGCAATGTGTTTACCGGTTCGGCTACCCCCTATGACAAGAAGATTTTTTATTCCAATAGTTTTTTTACCTGCATATTCAATAACACTATTTTTTCCTTCATCAGTTGAAACAAAATATAGCAGGTCACCTTTTTGGAACTGCAATTTGCCTGTTGGTATAAGTGTTGTCCCGTTTCTATGTACTGCTACAATCATAAATGAATTTTGCGGTATTAAACCGGCTGTTTCTTCAATTGATTTATTTACGACAGGTGTATCCTCCTCAAGCAATAATCCCATTAAGTAAAGAGATTTACCACTGAGGTTAAATGTCTCAATCAATGCGGGAGATTTAAGGATATACTTTACCTCCCGGGTAGCAAGCGATTCAGGTGAAATTAGAACGTCGATACCTAAGTCTTGAAAATCCCGGGTGTTTGTATCAGTCAGATATTCAATATTGTCAATTCTGGCAATCGTTAATTCTGCACCAAGCTTTTTGCCGATCATGCAAGTAGTAATATTTGCTGATTCAACTGAAGTCACAGCTATTAATAAATTTGCTGATTCAACTCCGGCTTGCTTTAAAACTTTAAAGCTCGTTGAATCGCCTGTAATGGTTGCTATTCCCAGGCTCTTTTCAGCAAAGTCGAGTTTATCTTTTTGTGTATCAATTAATGTGATATCCTGAAATTCGAGCACTAAAAGTTTTGCAAGGTAAAATCCCACATCGCCGTCACCAGCAATTATTATTTTCATTTTTGTGTTTTAATTAGTTCTCTATAATGGTTTTAACATAGACCGACCTCAGTCCTTCAGGCATTAACTCAAGATGGGCTTTTAAAGTCAGGGTATTTTCTTCTGAAGCCAACACATTAAAGAACTCATTTTCAATAGCATTCCTTTCATACTTTGACCCATTTGAATACAATAGAAAGATAATTTTGAAAGGCTCTTTTTGGTTTTCAGTATTTTCATCAATAAGTCTCCGGGTAAATATTGCAAATTGATGAAGTATCCCATAATCTGTACTTATCAGCGATTTTTCTGTTTCCCTGAAAGCTTCCGGAAACCAATGACATAGTGTTTTCTGAATTCTTGTTTCCATTATTGTATTAATTAAGTCAAACATTACTGCAAGCGATTAATCACAATTCTGCAGCCAGATTTGATCGATTCGATATATATGTTTGATTGTCAGGCGATATGGCCAAACGGGGTGGTTTATAAAAAAAAACCACCCTTTCAAAATGGAAGGGTGATTTATAGCGAATTGAAAGGGAAAACTTTAATCAATATCGTATTCAGAGAGCTTTCGATAAAGGGTGGTCAATGCTATTCCGAGTGATTCTGCTGTTTTTGTTTTATTACCATTATTGTACTTAAGGACTTTTTGTATGTGTTGCCTCTCCATGGAAGCCATGTCAATACCGGGAAGAAACTGGTCATCAGTATAGGATTCGATTGTATTCTGAATTTCTACAGGTAATAATTCTGTAGTAATTTCATTTCCGGTTGCTAAAATCACACATCTTTCTATTACGTTTCTTAACTCACGGGTATTCCCCTTCCACTTATGTTGCTTCAGTTTATTTAAACACTCCCCGGATATTTTTTCAATTCTCTTCCTCGATTTTGCTGAAAAAAGTTGTAAAAAGTGGTATGCCAATGGTTCAATATCCGCAACTCTTTCTCTCAGGGAAGGTAAAATTATTTGAAAAACAGAAATCCGGTAATATAAATCATCTCTGAAATTTCCTGATTCAATTTCCTTAAGTAAGTCTCTGTTGGTAGCTGCTATAATTCTAACATTAATCTTTGTGGGCTTATTTTCGCCAATTATTATAAATTCCCCGGTTTCAATAACTCTTAAAAGTTTAACCTGTAAATCAGTTGCCAAATCTCCAATCTCATCGAGAAAGATTGTTCCGTTATTAGCTTCAGAAAAAAGTCCTTTTCTGTCTTTAATTGCACCGGTAAATGCACCCGCTTTATGTCCGAAAAACTCACTCTCTAACAAGTCATGGCTGAATGCTGAGCAATTTATTGCGACAAAATTCCGGTTCTTTCTACTGCTTGCATGATGGATGGCCTGAGCAAACACTTCTTTGCCTGTTCCTGTTTCGCCAGTCAATAAAACCGAGGTATCGCTTTCTGCCACTTTCCGTGCAAGTTCAATTGCCTTTTGAATAAGTTCTGATTTTCCAATAATATTTTCAAATGAGTATTTGTTTTCAAGTTGTTTTTCGAGGTGGTGCACCCGCTTGGCCAATTCAACTTTCCCAAGTGCACTATAAATCAGAGGAATAATTTTACTGTTTTCGTCACCCTTTGTGATATAATCAAAAGCACCGGTTTTAATCGCTTTTACACTATCGGGTATATTCCCATATGCGGTAAGCAGAATTACTTCAACTAATGGATATTTCTCTTTCAGTTCATTTAAAAATTCAACACCATTTCCATCAGGTAATCTAACATCACATAAAATAACATCAATATCATTTTCAGACAACTTTTTCAGAGCAGTTTTACAATCACCCGCCTGATACACATCGAAACCTTCATAACTGATAATCCTGGTCAGCAGGTTTCGTAGTTTGTCTTCATCATCTACAATTAGAATCCTTTTCAAAATGCTAAAAATTCCTGATAAACAAATTTAGGATTCTACTCCTGCTTATCCTTGTCTCTCTCGAGCCTGCGGGCAATTGCTTCATTATTCTCCTCTGCCTGTTGATCCCTGATTGCAGAATATGCATCCCTGCGTTTGGCAGCAGCTTTTAAGTCTTCCTCCCTCTTTAAATCTTCCTTGCTTAATTCAGGATTCTCCTCTGGTATTGATTTTTCATTTTTCATGTTGCAAATATACTAATAATCAGAGCCCGTTCCACAATTGTCTGATGTTGATTTATGTTAAAGAATTTCTAAACTTTGGCACCATTAAGCCTGGTATGCAAGAGGGTTTTCAAAACAGAAAAGTGTTGCAGATAATGATGTTTATGGGAAAGAAGGGGGTGGAATTTTATTTGGAACAACCATGGTTATCGAGGAATCTGCCCTGACATCACCACTGTTCAATATCACAGAATCCCTGTTTCTGTTATCCCTCCTGATTGCAAAAAACAATAGTACCAGTATTATAACCGGAGATATCCAGAAAAGATAATCTTTACGAAATATGTCTGATTTTAAAGCCATTAGATGTTTGTTCCTAAATAAAATACTTAGTTGCACAGCCGAATTCTCAGGTTTCCGCTTTTCTAGTGAATAAAGATCGTCAATCATTGTTTCAAAATCAATACTGTTTGTCAAACAAAATGATG
>DAIUKI010000070.1:0-9795 GCA_036848255.1 Bacteroidales bacterium
AATTAATCGATAATGTATCTCCCGACAATCCGGTATTGCTCGAACGTGCTGACGGCCATTCAATCCTTGTTAATACCTATGTCCTTAAAATGTCGGGGATTACAAGTGAAACCAAAGATCCTTTCGGAGGTGAAATACAGCGGGACCCGGTAACCGGCGAACCGACTGGGATCCTTAAGGATGCGGCAATGGATCTCATTAAAACAGGCAATGCAACAATTACAAGAAGTCCGGATGAAGAGAAAGAAAGAAGATGGCAGGGATATTTACTTGCCATGAAAGAAGCGCGCGAACTTGGAGTTACAAGTATTCAGAATGCCGGTGGTGCCGACTTTAATGCCTATGAAAGGCTCAGGCAGGAGGGCTTTCTTACAAGCAGGATCGATATTGGCGCACCTTTGACTGACAACAGTGGAGTTCTTAATCAATACAAAGAGCAGGAAAATAAATATCCGAAGGATGGGAACTGGATAAGGTTCGGGTACCTCAAAGCCTTTGCCGACGGATCGATAGGTTCTTCGACTGCCCTGATGTTCGACCCGTACAGTGATGATGCATCAAATTCAGGCCTTGCGATGTGGCAATATGAGGAGCTGGAGAAAATGGTTGTGACTGCTGATAAAATGGGATTCCAGATCGGGGTCCATGCAATCGGCGATAAAGCCAACAACTGGATACTTAATGCCTTTGAAAAGGCGATTGAGGTAAACGGGAAACGCGACAGCAGGCACCGCGATGAACATACCCAGACTGTACAGCTGTCAGATATACCACGGTTTGCAAAGCTCGGTGTCATACCATCAATGCAGCCCACCCACTGTATATCAGATAAATTGTTTTATGAAAAAAGGGTCGGAATCGAAAGGTGCAAGGGCACATATGCATGGCGGAGCCTGTTGAATGAAGGGGCACAGCTTGCTTTTGGCACCGACTACCAGGTTGAACCGCTCAACCCGATGGAAGGTTTGTATGCAGCAGTTTCAAGGAAAGACCGGCTGGGTGAAGAAGGCTATGGCTGGTTTCCGGAACAGAAGCTGACCATGGAAGAGGCGATAAAGTACTATACCCTGGGCTCAGCCTATGCCCAGTTCATGGAAGACCGGAAAGGAATGATTAAAACCGGTTATCTTGCAGATATAGTTATTGTTGATAAGGACCTGCTGACAATACCGGAGGATCAGATTATGAAAACGAAGGTTGACTGTACGATTACCGGGGGCAGGATCGTTTACAATTCAGGGAAGTAGTACCGTAGAGTGGAATTATCTGGCTTCTTCAGCGGGTTTTAAAATATTCATTACTTTCTCGCGATACATTCTTCCGATAGGCAACTGTGTATTCTTAAGAATTACCTGGATTGAATTAAATCCGGTTATTTTCTGAGTATTTACAATATATGATTTATGTATCCTTAGAAAATAATCAGTCGAAAACTTATGCTCAAATTCAGTCAGGGAATCACGAACCAGATAGTTTTTGCCGGCTGTAATTACCCTTACATATTCTCCGTAACCTTCAAAATAAAGTACATCATCATATAGAATCTTAAAGATATTTTTACCATCCTGGATATAAATGAACTTTAATTCCCGGGATCTTGGCTGCAAATCGGCGCTTTCAGATACTAATTTCCGTGAACGGTTGCAGTACCTGTTAATTGCTTTAAGAAATCTTTCAAAGGATATAGGTTTAAGCAAAAAATCAACAACATCCAGGTCATAGCCCTCTATAGCATATTCCCTGTAGGCCGTAGTAATAATTACATAAGGAGGATCGGGAATCGATTTTAAAAAATCGAGCCCGCTTATCTCAGGCATATTGATATCCAGAAACATAAGATCTATTTTCTCCCTCTGGAGGTATTCAACTGCTTTTAATGCGTTTTTGCATTCCCCTCCGATTTCAAAAGATTCAAGCTTCTCAAGATGTGTTCTGATGAGTTTTATGGCAAGGGGTTCATCGTCGATAATAAGACATCTTGTTTTAGTGCACTCCATTTTATTACAATTGTAATTTCAGAAAAACAGAATATGAATTCCCTGAATGATTGATAACTAAATCGTGCTTTTCAGGATATATAAGGTCAAGTCTCTTCCTGGCATTGCTGATCCCGATTCCCGAAGCTTTAGTATCATAATGATTATTTAAAGTACTATTAATAACTGTAAAAAACAATTGCCCGTCGTTCACAACAATTGAGATCCTTATCCATGGGCTTCCTGAGTCTTTGTCGGGGCCGTGTTTAAAACTGTTATCGATAAAAGTATGAAGAATCATAGGTGCAATCTGCATATTATTGAATTCACCACTGGTGCTGAACTGTATATCACAGGAATCATATCTGACTTTCTGCAATTCAATGAAGCTATTTAGAAAATCAATTTCTTTTGTAATCTGAACCCTGTCTGAACTGCAATCATAAATAATATAACTTAGCATATCAGCAAGCCTGATTATCAGGTCAGGAGTCTTATCAGATTTCTCAAGGGAAAGTGAGTATAAATTATTTAGTGTATTAAAAAGAAAATGAGGATGAATCTGGCTCTTAAGCAGCTTTAATTCAGCTTCCTTAAGTTTAAGCTCTGACTCAAGTCTGTCGCGCTCGATGTTCTGCTGAATTAACGCCGTTTCTCTCAAATGCCCTGATATCTTAAATACCGCAAGCGGGGCCATTCCAAAAACAAAAATCAGCATCGCAGCAAAATAGTTATATAAATTATAATCGTTAGGATCATTAAAAATGTATGGTTCAACTACATACGCCCGTGTCAGATATGGAACAACCGGGTACAATAAAATTATAAGTATCAGAAAAATGGAAAAAAGGAAAAACCTGTTTGTGAAATAAAACTTTGGCAGGATAAAGTTTACAGCAAAATGAGTTACAATGATTACCCCCGGGAGAAATGCCAGATTAGACAGGAATGAGATCTTTAATGAATCCAGATAATCAAGATTCAGGCCCCCTACTGCAAAAAAATAGTGTTGTGCCGTTGATCTCTGAAAAGAAAAAAAGAGGAGGTAAAAAATCCAGTAAAGAATATAGAAAATCAGATTCTTACCATAAAAAACCTTTTTAACTACTTCTTTGAGCATATTAAAATGGTTATTGTCTCAATTCAAAGATACGATCTTATTCATGAAATCATGTGTCTCTTGTCCAAAATGCAGTGAAATTCAGATATATGTATATGAATAACATTTTATGGCCAAAAACGCAGTCCGGAAATTCATTCATTGGTAAAATCCGGCTGTTTGACCTTTAGCAAATGCAGATTCCTTAGCCGGATATGTTGTTCACAGTCGCAGATATGCTGTTTATTGAATAACTTTTTTTACTGAAAATCAGATACGTAATTTTGATTATTAATTAGTGGACTTTATAAGACAGTAAAGCATATTTTTTGGACAGTAACTCTAGTATTAACCAATTTTAACAGCCATGAAAAAAACATTTTCAAAAAGAGATGAAGTCTTTCCCATCATCATTCAATCATTTACTAATACTTACAACCAAATCTAAATTAATTAAGTATGAGATATTTATTTATTGTCAGTTTGTTTGTGCTAACAGGATTTACTTCCATTCTGGCACAAACCCGGACTATTACAGGGACAATCACCTCTACCAGTGAAGGAGAAGGTGCTCTCCCGGGTGTAACTGTTACTGTCAAGGGAACCAATATCGGGACATTTTCCGATTCAAATGGTAAATTCTCTTTACAGTTACCTCAAAATGCTTCAATTCTGGTCTTCAGTTATATCGGAATGAAAAAACAGGAGATTCAGGTTACCGGTCAGAATGTCATTACTGTTGCAATGGAATCAGATGTATTAGGTCTTGAGGAAGTTGTAGTAACTGCTCTCGGTATTTCGCGTGAGAAAAAGTCATTAGGATATTCCGTCCAGGAAGTGCGGGGTGATAATATCAGTAAGACAAAGGAATCCAACTTTGTTAACTCACTTTCCGGTAAGGTTTCCGGTGTACAGATTAAACAATCGAACACAATGGGTGGATCAGCAAATATCCTCATCAGGGGTAACAAATCATTGATGAATAATAACCAGGCACTATTTGTAGTCGATGGGGTTCCGCTTGATAACAGCATCACCAATACAACATTGCAGGTACTCGGTAACGGAGGATACGATTATGGCAATGCCGCTGCAGATATCAATCCCGATGATATTGAATCAATGTCGGTTCTAAAGGGGGCAGCTGCCACCGCTCTATATGGCTCAAGGGCCGCAAACGGCGTTGTAATGATTACTACAAAGAAAGGGATAACCAGGAAAGGTGTTGGAATATCATTTTCTGCCGGCTTAACATTTTCCAAAATCGATCAGAACACTCTGCCTAAAATACAAAAAGAATATGGCGGTGGCTACGGTGCCTATTATGAGGATGAGACTGGCTACTTCTTTCAGGCTGACCTTGATGGCGACGGAACCAGTGAACTTATTGTCCCGACTTCTGAGGATGCATCATGGGGTGCTAAATTCGATCCGTCACTTATGGTAATAGACTGGGTCGGACTTGAACCAACCGATGCCGAACACTATCTTAAACCTGTTCCATGGGTAGCGGCAAAACATGATCTGAGAGATTTCTTTGAAACGGGCATCAAGCAAAACTATAACATAGCATTCGATGGGGGTAACGAAAAAGGAACTTTCCGATTGTCCTATACCAATCTGAATGAAAAAGGGATTATGCCAAACAGTAAGATCAATAAGAATACTGTAAATTTTAATGGCAGTTATAATTTCACCGATAAGTTAAGCGCCGAATCAAATGTTTCATATATAAATGATTATACAAAAGGACGATATGGCACAGGATATGATGCCGGAAACCCTATGCAGTCGCTTGGCCAATGGTTCCAGGCCAACGTCGATATAGAAGATCTGAAAAAATACTATAAAACTCCTGATGGGAGACAGAGGACATGGAACTATGCCTATTATGATGACCTCTCCCCTATTTTTAATAATAATATTTACTGGACCCGATACATGAACTATGAAGATGACGGCAGGGACAGAATATTTGGATATGCGACACTCAGGTATAAACTGGCACCCTGGATTACTCTGGAAGGTCGGGCGGCAACAGACAATTATTCTCAGTTCCAGGAAGAAAGAATTGCTGTGTACAGTAACCAGACCTCCCAATACAGGAAATTCCTCAGGAATTTCAATGAAACAAATATTGATTTAATGGCCAGAATCAATCATAATTTTGGAGAGTTCTCATTAAACGGCCTGTTAGGCTCCAACATAAGAAGAACTACCAGCAAGATGACTGATGCGTCGACACTGGGCGGACTAATTGTACCGGAACTATATAATCTTTACAATTCAAGGTCTCCAATCCAGAGCACAGAGTATGAAATGTTATCAGGTGTAAACAGCCTGTTTGGCAACCTTTCATTTGGTTACGGAAACCTGATTTACCTGGATGTCTCTGCGCGTAATGATGTATCATCGACGTTACCAAAAAGTAACAACAGTTATATTTACCCTTCAGTATCAACAAGTTTTATTTTTTCTGAACTGCCTGTTTTTAAAGGATCCCCTGTTTTTTCATTCATTAAGCTGAGGCTCAATTATGCGGAAGTAGGGAATGATGCACCTGCATACAGCCTGGCAACAACATACAGACAAAAAGCTAACTGGGAAACCAACGGCCGTTACTTTGTAAACAGGGTTTTGCAGAATCCTGAACTTAAGCCGGAAAGAACCAAGAGTTTCGAGGCTGGTCTTGAGGCAAAATTTCTTAACAACAGGTTTGGATTTGATCTTTCATTATATAAGACGAATAGTATTGACCAGATTACCCCTGTAAACATCAGCCGTGCTTCAGGATACAACCAGAGATATGTCAATTCAGGGGAGATCGAGAACAAGGGCATAGAACTATCACTTACAGGAACAATTATTAAAGCTGGTAATTTCTCATGGGACCTCCAGGCGAACTGGTTCAGGAACGTCAACATGGTTAAAAGCCTTTATGAAGGTGTTGAAAACATCCTTCTCAATTCCCAATGGGATATAAGTACAAACCTTGTAGTTGGACAACCATATGGAATGTTGCGAGGCAGTGATTTCGTATACACAAATGGCCAACGGACTGTCGATGAAGACGGGATGTACCTGGAAGGAGATGATCCGATAGCACTGCTTGGCTCCACACTGCCCGACTGGAATGCTGGAATTACCACTGTATTGAATTATAAAGGATTTTCTCTATCGGGACTCGTAGATATTTCCCAGGGAGGGAAGCTTTATTCAGTCGATATGCAGTACGGCCTGGCAACCGGGCTCTTTGCAGAGACAGCCGGTCTTAACGACAAGGGAAATCCAGTTCGTGACCCTGTTGAAGATGGAGGGGGGATAGTGAATGAAGGAGTTTATGAAAACGGGAATCCGAATACTACATATGTCGGGGCAGGGGATTGGTATGGTGCATTTCAGTATGATTATCTTCCGACCGCGGCTTATATTTATGATGCATCATATGTCAAACTCCGGGAGGTAGCTTTAAGTTATTCACTTCCTTCAAAATTGTTTGCCAAGACTCCGGTCTCAAGGATTACTTTTTCGGTTGTGGGAAGGAACCTGTGGATAATTCATAAGAATATGCCCTATTATGACCCCGAATCAGGCCTGAGTGCAGGTAATGTACAGGGTATTATCGATGGAACATACCCTTCAACCAGGACACTGGGTCTAAATATATCAGTTGGTTTTTAATCTAGTCAAATAATTAAGAAAATGAAAAAGAGAATTCAATATCTGATAATAATCCTGGTTGTCATGGTAAGTTCCTGTGAGCTTCCTGATAACATCGATCCAAAATATCCGAGAGTCATTTCACCTGAAGCAGTGTTTACCACTGCCCTTGTTGCCCTCGATAGTCTAATTGGTGATATCAATGTAAACGACAATATTTCAAGGCTGCTTGTTCAATATCAATCTGAAGTCACTTATGTTCAAGAAAGCCGGTATAATTTTCAGGACAGACAGATCCCTGATACCTACTGGGGGGTTCTTTACAGGGATGTTCTGATGAATCTGAAAGAGGCGAGAGTAAAGCTTGAAGCAATTAATATTCCTTCCGAGACGGAAATTGGCAAAAAGAACAATAAGCTTGCAATAATTGATATCTGCTCAGTATATGCATACCAGGTTCTGATTGATGCTTTCGGTGATGTACCTTACTCGGAGGCTTTGATGGGATCTGAAAACAGCCGGCCTAAATATGATGATGCATTTACTGTTTATAAAGATCTTGTGGCAACTCTGAGCAAGGGTATTGGAGACCTTGACAGCAATTATGAGGGCTTTGGATCTGCTGACGTTCTTTATAACGGAGATGTTGATTTATGGAAAAAATTTGGTGCTTCATTAAAATTAAGAATAGGTATGAGACTATCTGAGGTACCCTCATCCAATGGAGCTGCAATTGTAAACGAGGCAATCGCTTCGGGTGTCTTTTCAGATCAGTCGGAAAGTGCTATTCTTCATTATTTAGGAGTCACTCCTCTGGTTAATTCCTACTACAATGAGTTTGTTATAATTGCCAGGAAAGATTTCTGTCCTACAAATACCATTGTTGATAAGATGAATACCCTGAATGACCCGCGACGCGATATCTGGTTTACTAAATATAATGGTGAGTTTGTTGGCCTTCAATATGGAAAAGCTGGTGCATCAAGCTATTCAAGATATTCTCATTTTAGCGACATGATAAGGATTGATCCCAAATACCCAGTCATAATGTGTGATTACGTTGAAATTGAGTTTCTACTGGCTGAGGCTGCGGAAAGAGGTATATACGGAGTACCGGGTGATGCTGTTGTGCATTACAATAATGCTATTCTGGCAAGCATGGAATACTGGGGGGTAACTAATGATGCAGCAGCTTCATATCTGGCTCAGCCATCAGTAGCATATACAACGGCTGAGGGTAGCTACAAACAAAAGATAGGTACCCAGAAGTGGCTTGGTTTATTCGACCGGGGTATTGAATCATGGGCAGAATGGAGAAGACTTGATTTCCCTGTCCTTAATCCACCTGAAGGAATGGATTATGCTGATATTCCTATGAGGATGCCATACCCTTACAACGAAAACAAGATGAATCTTGCAAACTACACTGCCGCAGCAGCAGCCATCGGAGGTGATCAGACAACAACGAAACTATTCTGGGATAGGAACTGATCAATGAAGTCATGCAGGTCGTGCAGGTCATGCAGGTCATGCAGGTCTGACTTGCACGACTTGCACGAACTTGCTGATTCATTTGCTGAGATTATATAGTATTTGTAATGCCTCCTCCCTGTCTTTCCCGCAAAACTCAGGTTCAGCCTTAAAATCGCTGCAGACTTTAGGCTTTTCGGGAAGGCTATAGATTTCACACCTGTAATCATCAAGCAGGTGGAGACATCTGACTCCTGCCGGTTTACCACCGGGCATTCCCGGTATCGGAGATGATATAGAGACTGCAATGCAGCAGGCACCGCAACCTTTTCGGCAATCCATCCGATATTAAATTATATCATTAATTAATCACTGATTTCTTATTCTGAGTGCCAGTTCAATGATTAAATTTACTGATAATGATTGAAATAAAAAATTTCTCCATTCATATTAAAATAAACTTAACGGAGATGAAAACTTTCAGTACCAACCAAAGACTAACCCTGATTAAAACATTAACAATGAATAAAATATCATTGTTTCTGGTGTCAGGGATTATGCTGATTCCTTTCCAAAACGCATTAACCCAGCCTGCTTCCGTTGATAACTTAAAACTTGATACTGCAATCATGAAAGCAGACAGGATAATAGAAACGGACACCCGCATATTCTTTAAAAACGTTGAAAGCATTATTGTCTTTTCTAATGGCAAACTGAAATTCGAAAAGTATTATAATGGGAACAAAAGAGATTCACTCCATCTGATTCAGTCGCAGACCAAGAGTATTGTGGCTCTGCTGATGGGTATTGCCATTGATAAAGGCTTTGTTGAAAATGAAAATGTCCCTGTTAAATTTTACTTCCCTGAATATTTCAGTAACGGGGATAAACTTAAATCGGGCGTGACGATCAGGGACCTGTTAACTATGACAGCTGGATTTGCATGGGAGGAGATGATCCCTTTTGATGATCCGAACAATGATAATGCTAAAATGTTCGAAAGCGGAAATTGGCTCAAATATTCATTATCCCGTCCGATGGCCACCGAACCGTTTAAAGAATTTAAATACAATAGCGGGTGCCCTATGATTGTGGCGGGAATTATTGAAAAAGCCACAAGAATGAGGCTCGATGACTTTGCAGATAAATATCTTTTTGGCCCTCTTAATATAAAAAATTACAGCTGGCTTAAAGATCAGGCTGGCTTTTGCCACGCTGGCGGAGGATTGAGTATGCTTCCTGCAGATGTTGTGAAAATTGGGATACTGGTATCGAATAATGGTAAATGGGATAATAAGCAGGTGGTATCGGAGGAATGGATCAGGAAGGTTACAAGTTCATATATTTCAACATCTTTTGATACGTCAGGATATGGTTACTTCTGGTGGATCAGAGATATGAGCATCAGAGATAATAAAACCACCATGATGGCCTCGGCTGAAGGTGCCGGGGGTCAGAAATTATATGTATTCCCCGATTATAAGCTTATAATTGCATTTACTGAACATAACTATACGACACCTCAGGTCAGCCCGCTGTTTATCAATGAATCAGTTTTACCCATTTTAGATTGAAAACACTCAATAATTT
>DAIUKI010000071.1:0-9712 GCA_036848255.1 Bacteroidales bacterium
ATTATAGCTTTAGAAAGTATTAAGAAGTTAATTGACTTTCAAATATAGTACTATTTAACACTTTTTAAAATATCTGAATAATAAAATCAAATTGCTGGGTGCTAATTGCTGGTAACCAGTATCAACCAGTAACAAGTAACATTTGTTGATTGACTGAACATCCTTCTTTGTTTGAAAACTAAACCTAAAATGCTAAATTGCATGCTTCCGTTTACAGATTAAAATTGTGAATTATGGATAGAAAAGAATCGTTTTCAGCTCAGATCAATAATGGCTACACCTGTAAGGGAGATTCGATAATCCTTGGCGGCGCCATGCTCGACGGGGCACCTCTTGAAAACACCCTTGTAAAGGTTCCTCTTAAGACAATGAACAGGCATGGTCTGATAGCGGGTGCCACAGGTACTGGCAAGACCAAGACATTACAGGTAATTTCAGAACAGCTCTCTGAAAGAGGGGTTCCGGTACTTCTGATGGATGTTAAGGGCGATCTCAGCGGAATAGCAAAACCCGGAGAAGAGAAACCATTTATTACCGAAAGGATGGGCAAGATTGGCGTTCCTTATACAACAAGGGAATATCCGGTTGAACTTATGACGCTGTCCAAACAGGATGGAATCAGGATGCGTGCAACAATATCTGAATTCGGTCCGGTACTTCTTTCAAGGATACTCGATCTTAATGATACCCAGGGAGGAGTTCTGTCGGTGATATTTAAATATTGCGATGACAACAAAATGCCACTTCTCGATCTGAAGGATCTCAAAAAGGTGATCCAGTTTGCAACAGAGGAAGGGGAGAAGGAGCTTTCACGTGAATATGGGAAAATTTCTCCGACTTCAACCGGTGTTATTTTGAGAAAGCTTCTGGAGCTTGAACAGCAGGACGCGGACCTGTTCTTCGGGGAACTCTCATTTGATATCAGGGACCTTATGAGGAGGGACAGGAACGGACTGGGATATATCAACATAATCAGACTTACTGATATACAAGACAAGCCGAAGCTCTTTTCGACCTTTATGCTCTGCCTTCTGGCTGAGGTTTATAATGAAATGCCTGAAAAGGGCGATACTGATAAACCGGAGCTGGTAATTTTTATTGATGAGGCACACCTGATCTTCAACCAGGCAAGCAAGACGCTTCTTAACCAGATTGAGACCATTGTGAAGCTGATCCGCTCAAAAGGGATCGGGGTCTTTTTTGTAACCCAGAATCCTATGGATGTGCCGAATGAAGTCCTTGCACAGCTTGGTCTCAAGATTCAGCATGCACTGAGGGCATTTACCGCCATTGACAGGCAGGCCATAAAGCTGACTGCCGAGAACTTTCCAATTTCTGACTACTATAAAACCGATGAGGTCCTCACATCCCTCGGGACAGGTGAGGCGTTGGTCACAGCATTGAATGAAAAGGGAGTTCCGACTCCCCTGGCTGCAACAATGATACGTGCTCCCCAGAGCAGGATGGATATTCTGTCAGATGATGAGATTGATTCCATCAACAAAGCATCTGATCTTGTCAGCAAATATAACAAGGTGATTGACCATGAAAGCGCTTTTGAAATGCTTTCGGACAAAATGGATGCAATTCAGAAACAGGCAGAGGAAGAAGCTGAAAGAAAGGAGAGGGAGATGGGGAGATGGGGAGAAAGAGGGAGGAGAACCGGCTCATCAGGACGAAGTGTTGCAAGAAACCCTGTAGTAAAAGTGCTCACAAGCGCAACTTTCATCAGAGGCTTGCTCGGGATTATGAAGAAAGTGATAAAATAACAGGCATTCAGCAGTACCGTTTATTATTCATGAAGCGGTCTTTTCTTCAGAACTCCTCCTTTGGCATTGCTAACCGGGGTGCAATAAATAAAGGCATTTTCATCAACCTCATTTACGAGCTTTTTGACTCTCCCGATTTCAAGTTTGGTTACGATTGTGAAAATGATCTCCATATCTGCTACACCATCCATGTCGGCGCCTTTGCCTATCATACTGCGTTTGCCCTTGTATATGGTTATGCCGCGGCCGAATTTTGTCATAAGGATGCGTTTCACCTTGGAACTCTTTTCAGATATTACTGTGACCCCGGTATATTCTTCAACACCTTCAACAAGGTAATCAAGTGTTCGTGAGGCAGCAAGATAAGTAAGGATCGAATACATTGCTGTTTCAATTCCGAGAATGAAAGCCGCACAGCTGAATATCACAACATTGAAAACCATGATCATATCGCCGATTGAAGCTTCGCTTCTCCTCCAGATATACAATGCAAGTATTTCAGTCCCGTCAAGAACGCCTCCTCCGCGCACTGAGAAGCCGATACCTGCCCCAAGGAAAATCCCTCCAAATATTGCGATCAAAAGTTTATCATGAGTAATTACGGGGAAGTTTACTGTGGCCAGGACCAGCGAAAGTCCGGCAATTGCAGCAAAGGCCTTTAGTGCGAAAGGCCTGGATATCTGGCTTAAGCCAAGTATAATGAAGGGCACATTGATTACAAAAATCAACAGATACAGAGGAATATCAGTTGAAAAGGAAAATAGCAGGGATATTCCAGTTACACCGCCGTCGATAAACTGATTGGGTATAAGAAATCCTTTGAGCCCGAAGCTTGCAGAAAATATTCCAAGGATAATGAGGAAAGCGCTCTTGAAATATTCTTTAACAGACAAAGACATGTTATTAATTCAGGTGATTTACTATCAACCTAAATATAACGCTTTTAGTAGGGTATTATTTTCTTACAGCTATGCTGTCGACCAGGTATCTTGAATCACCCCGCCAGGGTACCGTACCTTTTTTCTCGATATAATGCACGATCACATTCTTTCCCTGAAGAGTGTCATACTGAAGACTGACATTTTTCTTCATCACCGAAAAAATGAATTTCTCGGAAGCAAGGGCAACATTGGCAGTGCTTGAAACACTGCTCAGGATCAGTTCACCTTCATAGGTTTTGAATATGACGCCTTTATTTGAGAATTTCTGAAGTAATCCTGCACGGTAACCTTCGCTATATGTAAAAAAGTACTTGAAGTAAATAAATATGATAAGTGATATAAGAAGGATTGAGAGTGTCCAGTTAAGGATCCTTTTTGTCTTTTTTACGGCTCCTGCCCATCTGGAAGGTGTAGTCGATGTTAAATCTGTGGCCATTGTCTGGAGGATTTTATTAATTCTTATTGCTTTGATATCAGGAATCCCTGATAAAATCAACTATTAAAGGTAGTTTATTTTTTATAAAAATTAATTCGCGGCAGTTAAAAAATGTTCTATTTCTCCGCCACTATAAGCATCTCAAAATCATCGGTTGTCAGGGAATCTCCCCTGCTAAAGGCACCCAGTTTACACCCGAAGATCTCAACCTTTTTAAAACCGGCTGACTTTTGTAGCCAGGTCATTTCTGACGGGACATAGTATCTCTCATTGCAATTGAGGCTCTTTTTATTACCCTGATCATCCTCAATTTCATATACCGACAGATCACGGAAAGTCATAAGATCGAATGTATTTTCTGACGATTGACCCAAATTGTCGCCTTTGTCCATGAATTCTTTTACCGAATGGAAAAGAGGGAACAATCCGTTTAATGTTGTCTGGATAAGTTTACCTCCCGGTTTAAGCGATTTAAAGGCATTAATCAGGATTGAAAAATTCATCTCATCAGTCTCCATCAGGGGGAAAGCACCTTCGCAGAGCATTATAGCTAAATCAAATGATTCCCTGAAATCAAAATCCCTGGCATCCCTGATCTGAAAATCGATTTTCAGATTTTCTTTCTGTGCCAGTGCTTTTGCTTTTCCGATCATTGAGGGTGACAGATCTATACCGGAAACAGAGTAACCACGTCTTGCCAGCTCAAGGGAATGCCTTCCGGTACCGCATCCTATATCGAGAATATGTGCTTCCTTATTGAAGTTGATTTCTTTTTCGATAAAATCAACTTCGCCTGTTGTTCCTGAAGTAAAGTTCTCTTTGTCATATTTATCTGCAAAATCCTGAAAGAGCTGTTCGTACCATTGTTTCATTGATCTGATTATTTAGTATTATTTTACGGTTATTGCTTCAAGGCTGCTTTGGTGAAAATATACTCAGGGATCTTCTGATTGAATTTTATTGTTGTAATACGGAATTCGGTGCCTTCGCCCTGTTTAAGCATATCCTTGTAGACCACTGTTGAAGGGAACCACCGTCCCTCTATCTGTTTAACATCAGATAATGTTGTACGTTTGAGCAGCTGCCCGCTTCTGGCAAACAACTCCTCCTTAAGGGGAACAAACCTTTCGGTGTCGATCCACATTTTTCTTGAATGGTAAGCTGCATCGGTGACTTTGGTAACAAGATCGAGAATATATGTTTTTCTACCGTCAATTAATTCATCACCGCTGACCTTTGCCTCGTAGACATCGGTAAGCTTCCGATCGTCCATCATATCTTCATATGAGAGGTCAGATCCCATAACCGACTGCCTGAGCATATGTCCGGAGATTTGTATCGTTCTGTCGGTGGAAGGGGAGTAGATCCAGAGTTGGTTTTCAAGCTTCAGCATCTTTGTGCCCTGTTCACGGGCTGGTGAAAGATATTCCGTAAAAGATTTCTTATCCCCGACAGAGAAGGACCTTGATGTTATTGTTCTGCTCGTCCTGTTCCCGCGGATGGTCATTGAAGATTCGAACACCCGGTTATCGGACGACATGTTCTTCTCGACTTTTTTCAGTATTTCTTCAGCGTCAGGCTGACCCATTCCTGCCAGACAGATTGCTGTCAGCCAGGCTATTGCTATTATCTTTTTCTTCATTTTCTTTCTTTTTCAGGCTTCCAGTTCCTTGAACAGCCTGGCAGTTTGTCTTTTATAGATTCCTATACCCGAAAGCATGGTTCCTATTACTGTTGATACCAGTCCCGGGATAAATCCAAGAAAATACGCAGAAGGTGTTATCTGTGCCCTGATGACTGAAGGCATCATTATTGAGGAGCCTTTCATTAATCCTGAAATATCGATTCCATACTTTTGAATGAGCCATGCAAAAAAGAGTCCAAAAAAAGTGCCAATGACTGAACCGGCAATTCCTATCATAACCGATTCATAGATCATAGTGCGGTAAACATGTCCCTTCCCTTCACCCATTGCCAGTCTTATCCCGATCTCTCCATAGCGCCGCAATCCGCCAAGCAGTCCGGCATTCCACAATACGAGCGACATTGCAATTATAAATACGAAAGCTATATAGTTAACCCAGTAATCCGACATATTCACATACGGGCCCATGCTTCCCTGCTGGCTCAGGCTTTGCATTACAGGTACGTACTCCCCTGAATCTGCGGAATTGATAGAGTTAAACCTCGCCGCGATTTCCAAAGCAGATTCATTGTCATAAAAGCCATTCCTGAAGAATCCTATTATCTCTCCTGTTGCTCCGGACATATCGAGTGCAAGTCTCACATCTTCAATATCAGCAATGACTGCTCCCCTGTCGAGCATTTCATTTCCAAAGGATATTGTTCCGGCAATAATGAAATTATGAATTGCCATACTACCATTCATTGTTGAGCCTATGAGGGTGATCCTGTCACCCGGATTCACTTTAAGTTTCCCGGAAAAAAGTTCGCTGAGGAGGACCTCTCCATGCTTCTCCGGCATTTTTCCCCTGACGATAGATTTTATGAGATTCAACCGCTCAGGCTCAACAGTTTTTTCGGATAACAGATCGAGTCCTATTCCAAAGGCTGGCCCCTGGGATTTTGTTTCGCCATTTTCATCGGGTGCATCGATCAGTCCGCCGAACTGGATCCGCTGTGCCCATTCCATTTCAGGGAACCTATTCTCCAGGTCGCTTAAAACGTTTTCGGCGTCAAACATTGCCATATCATTGGGCGTCTGGTTCATATTTTCGGCATAGGCTCTGGTCATTACCTTAACATGACCATACGAGAACCTGGCATTCATTTCGATAGCTTCGCCCATGAAGCCTTTTATGTAGGCATGCATAAGAACAGTGAGCATTACTCCCAGTGCGACAACTATTACGGGAAGCCGGCTTCGGCTTTTGTCGCGAATCAATCCCTTTAACAGAAACTTTATCATTGCAATTTCCCTCTTAATGCGTCAGTCGGATTCATTTTTGCTATTCTACGCGATGGCCAGTAGCTCACAATGGCAGTGACCATGGTTATTATCAGCACTGTCGATATTACAAGTCCGAGGCTGTAAACCGGGTACAGGGTCTGGGCAATAGCCATTCCAAACTCGCTGGTGTCAATCGGCATTGTCCAGCCTGTTTTTGCCATCTTCGCAAGGAAAGGCAGGCCGTAAGCCGCTGATAAGAGTGCCGCAAGAATTGAATGCATTGTCCCCTCCACTGTAAAAAGTCCTACCACCTGCTGACGGGTATAGCCCAGGGCAATATATGTTCCGATTTCCTTTTGCCTCCTGAAAATTGATAGTACCTGTGTGTCGAATATGGCCAGCATGGCAAGTGTGAGAAGTATGATGTACAGTATTGTCTGCCCGGCGGTTTTTGTTTTTATCATAGCGTCGACTGAAGCAGTAAGATCCCCTTTTGTTTTCAGGGTCCAGTTTTTAATTTCAGATCTGCTTTTATCCCCGTCCCTGAATGTAAGTACCGTTGCCTCTCCAGGCATCATCATCATTTTCTGAAGCCGGTCAAGCGGAACATAGATCTGACCTGCCTCGGCGGCAGGGACATTCGTTGAAAAGATTTCCATTATTACAATATCACTTGCGTCGAAAGTCCCGTTGGCATCGCGCCACCGGAGTGTCATCTGATCTCCGATTGATGCCTTCAGGCTTTTAGCCATCAGCGAGCCTATTATTGCGGGAATAGCCTCTGTTGCCGTATCAAGTTTGGCTGATGGTAATAAGAGCAGTGATTGTCGAGGATTGATACCCTTTATTACAATAGACTGAAGGCGTCCCTGGGGATAAATTGTTCCTGGAACTATTAGAAATGGTTCCATGTCGCCGCCGGAAATTTCATCCTTAAACTCCTCCGGAACCGGGGCGTGACTGTCAGTGAGGGTGAAAGGATCGAGTGGATCATAGGTTTTATGCCAGTATTGTCCACCACCAATCTCGTAGTTTGTCATATCAGTCTTGGACTGGTGATCCCAACCGATCATTACCCCTTTCATAAATATAATTATGACAAAAGAGAATGAAAGCACAATCACGTTGAGCCAGGTTCTTAATCCCGCTCCCATGAGATTCCTGAAAGCCAGTTTAATAGCTAATTTCATTCTGGTAAAAATTAATTGGATATAATTTCCTCCCTGTCGACTTTCCCGTCGAGCAGGAAGATCTTCCTTTGGAGATAACTTATCACCTTTTCGTCGTGTGTGGCGAAAAGGAAGGTAGTATTCAGTTCCCTGTTGAGGGTTTTCATAGTCTGGAGAATGTTATGGGAGTTCGCGGCATCAAGGTTGGCTGTAGGCTCATCTGCCAGGACAAGCGATGGCTTTTTGACCATGGCTCTGGCTATGGCAACTCTCTGGCATTCCCCCCCCGATAACTGGGGCGGCTTCGATTTGATTTTATCAGTCAGCCCGACCCATTCCAGGGCATCGGTAACCAGCTCTTTTCTCTGAGCGGATGTATAGTTAAGAAGCAAAAGGGGGAATTCTATATTTTCATAAACCGTGTGGACCGCGAGAAGGTTATAACTCTGAAAAATAAATCCCAGGCTTTCCTTTCTAAGTTGTGCCGCCTCTCTTGCTGACAGTCTGCCTACCGATCTGCCCAGAACAATGGCTTCACCAGAGGACGGAACATCAAGTGAACCGATAATATTCAGAAGTGTTGTCTTTCCTGAACCACTCGGTCCTACCAGACCCGCGAATTCACCCTTTGAAAATTGAAGTTCTATTCCGTTTAAGGCCGTAAATTCTCCCTTTCCCATTGGGAACTTCTTAACCAATTTTTCGATTCTTATGATCGTTGTGTTTTCCATTATTGGCTTGTTAGTGATTAAAAACAAACATTATCTGAATTCCTTTTCCTGAAAAATAATTACGCGACACAGTTTGTGCAGGTAGCTCATAGAAATCAGGATTCCAGTATCCCATAATATAGAACATTATATTGTCAAACTGTTTTTGCCATGAAACGAAATTATAAATTGTTTTGTTGGTCCAGTTGTAATAGATTATTCCGCTTAGCTTGTCAAAGAGATTGATGGGATAATTTATCAGTAAAAGTGAAAACATGGTCCTGTTTGCCAGCTCAAAAGCCTTCTGATCGTAAGAGATCAGAAGATGTTCGTATGCAACATATAATCCATTCCCCAGTCCGAATGTATAGTCAATACCGGTATTGAATATCTCCTGGTTTGTCATAGTACCCAGATCCAGACGTTTCCTGGTCCAGGAACCCTCTAACCAGAGCCCTGTTTCAAGATCCCATCGCGCATCAAATCCAAACTTGTCCTCCGGGATCTTACCGGAGGGATCAACAAAGAATGGGATATCTCTGTTATCTGCCATCCGGTGGTTATATGAAACTGCAATTTCGCCTCTCGTGACAGGAACCTGGATCCTGCCTCCGAACTCGGGAATACTCTTATTGGTGGGAATCATTTCCCATGCCCTGGGATCATGATTGCCATAAAGTCCCCAAAGCCAGACACTGGCATTATTGAGAAAATAGTAACGGGCGAGCAGGCCCCATACACCGTCTGTAAGCTGGAGTGGATCACGGGGGTCCATTTGATCGAACCACATGAGTGGGCGGAGCATTGAGGCGGACCCGAAATTTATTTTCTGAAGTCCGAGGCGCAACTCGAACTGATCGTCCGAATATCTTGCCCAGAACCTGTAGGGTTTCAGATTTCCGTCGGCAAAAGAGGTGTCGAAAGGGTGAAAAGCAAAAGAACCGGAAAGATTTGCAGAAGCTTCAAAATCGATAAGCTTTTGATTTGAAATCCTGATCCCATAGTTTATGGCAGGGATATATCGTCCGCCAACGATGACAGGGAGCGGATTATTAGGATTAAAATTTGTCCATATTGAAACCTGCCCGCCGAGATTGAACGTGTCTTTTTCAGTAACTGATAATTCCTGTGACGAACCGTGTATCTCCGCGATTTGAAATAACAAGACACTTAATATGAAAACCGGTATTCTCATTTTTTTTGTGGTGAAATACCATACATCAGTAGCCTTGCAGATTCCATTATCATTTCCTGTGGATTAGAATATAAGCCAAGAATATTCTGATCGTTGAGCAAATCAATCATTTTCTGGGAAATGGCAATGAACAATTCAATTTTAATATCGCGTCTGAAAACACCAGTTTCCTGGGCGCGCTTAAAGTCATTGATAATTTGTTGCCAGACTTCATTTGTTTTATGTTGCACATATTCCTTTAATCCGGAATCCCTGTCGGTATAGAAATCCATCAGGAACTCCTGGCTGATATCATGAGTTCCTTCAAATTTCAGAAGAAGAATTTTGCCAATTTTCTCATCAGGGGAACTGTTTTCGTTCAATATTGACCGGAATTGCTCATATCCATCATTTGCCGTTTTGTTAAAAACTGATTTAGCCAGTTCAATTTTGTTCGGGAAATAGCGGTAAAAGGTCATTTTGCTTATTCCTGCCTTTTCACATATCTCCTCTACAGTGACCCTCCTGAATCCATGTTTCCAGAACAGGTGCTTCGCTGCTGCAAGGATGATTTCTCTTCTGTCAGGTCCTTTGACTACCAT
>DAIUKI010000072.1:0-9708 GCA_036848255.1 Bacteroidales bacterium
CAAAACTTTATTATATTAAAATTTTCAACTATTTTTGCGCGAAAAACTTTTCAGAATAGCTTAAAAGGTAATGGATTGAAAAAATCTGAGTGGAAATACAATAAAATTGCAATAAAGGTAGGCAGCAATGTAATAACACAATTGGACGGATCGCTCAATGTCGGAAGGATGCTGCGGATTGTTGAGGATGTTGCAGTTCTTTCAAAACAGGGATTGGAGGTGATCCTGATTTCATCAGGTGCCGTCGCAGCAGGTCGGAGCTCAGTGACACCCTCAAAGAAAACTAATATCGTCGCCGCCAGGCAGGTCTGGGCCGCCATTGGTCAGGTAAAGCTGATGTCAACATACCAGTTCCTGTTCGGCAAATACAATATAACTGCAGGACAACTTCTTGCAGCGAAAGAAAGTTTCAGCGACAGGCGTCACTATCTGAATATGAAAAACTGCATCTCGGCAATGATCGAGAACAATGTCCTTCCTGTTGTAAATGAAAATGATACAATATCGATTAACGAACTGATGTTTACCGATAACGATGAACTGTCGGGCATGATTGCTTCACTTATGGACAGCGAAGCGCTTTTCATTCTTTCGAATGTTGATGGAATATATAATGGTCCTCCAGGAACCGAGGGTATCGAAATAATAAAAGAGATAACGCGCGATTCTGAAAATCCGGAAAAATACATATCATCATCAAAATCAGGATTCGGACGGGGAGGCATGATGACAAAATATTCAACTGCACGGAAGATTGCATCTGAGGGTATTGATGTTTTTATCGCGAACGGGAACCGCGACTCCATTGTGACGGATATCCTGAAGGGCAGGGATGTTCCGTTTACCCATATTATTGCAAGCGGCAACAAGAAGAACAGCATCAAAAAATGGCTCTATCACTCCGACACATTTGCCAGGGGAGCGGTATATATCAATAACGGGGCAAAAGATGCTCTCCTCAATGATAAGGTCGCCAGCCTTCTGATGATCGGAGTGACCAAAATTGAAGGATTTTTTAAAAGAGGTGATATTATAAGGATCCTTGATGAGAATGGCAGTACTATTGGTCTGGGGAAATCGCAGTATGACTCTGAGAAAGCTTCTTTCAATATTGGTGAAAAGCAGAGCAAACCTATTATTAAATATGATTACCTTGTAATTAATGAGGATATAAACAGTATTGTTCAATCCTGAAGAGGATTTATAAAGTTGTTTTCAGATGAATCTTGAACCAAAGCTTAAGAAGGTACTAAAAGCAAGCCGGGAATTAATTGTTCTGGATCGCGGTAAAATCATCGATGCTTTATTGATGATAGCAGACGAGACAGATAAAAGCAAGGAATTCATAATTTCAGAGAACGCGAAGGATCTTGCTCTTATGGATAAATCCGATTCAAGATATGACCGGCTTTTGCTGACCACTGAAAGAATAAAGCGGATAACATCAGATATACGGAATGTGGCTAATATGCCATCTCCCCTTGGCAGGATAACTGCCATAAACACGAGGCCTAACGGACTCACGATATCCAAAGTCACAGTACCTTTTGGCGTAATCGGAATTATTTATGAGTCACGACCAAATGTTACGCTTGATGTCTTTTCATTGTGCCTTAAGTCGGGTAATGCATGCATCCTGAAAGGGGGGAGTGATGCTATAAATTCAAACAGGGCCATTGTGGGATTAATAAGGAATTGCCTCGGGAAACTGAATATTAATCCGGATGTTGTGACTCTTCTTCCCGCCGGACGCAAAGAAACCCTTCAGCTGTTGAATGCTCGCAAGTATGTTGATCTTATAATTCCACGCGGAAGTCGCGAATTAATTGATTTTGTCAGGGAGAATTCCTCCATTCCGGTGATAGAAACAGGCGCCGGTGTATGTCATACCTATTTTGACGAGTATGGGGATAAAGCGAAAGGACGGGACATCATAAACAATGCAAAGACAAGACGGGTAAGTGTATGCAATGCCCTCGACTGTGTGATAATCCATGAAAGGCGTCTTAGTGATCTGCCATACCTTGTTGAACTTTGCGCCGGATCGGGTGTTGAAATATTTGCTGACAGAAAGTCCTTTTCATCACTGAAAGGAAATTACCCTACCGGACTGCTTCATAAAGCTACAAAAGAATCTTATGGCACTGAATTTCTTTCTTACAGGATGGCAGTAAAAACCACAGCCTCATTTGAGGAGGCTCTGGAGCATATTGATAAGTACGGATCGGGGCACAGCGAGGCAATAATATCGGAAAATGATGAAAGGACCGGACTTTTTCTTAAACTTGTTGATGCTTCATCTGTTTATTCAAATACATCGACTGCTTTTACTGACGGCGGGGAATTCGGTCTCGGAGCGGAGATTGGAATTTCGACGCAGAAGCTTCATGCAAGGGGACCAATGGCTCTTGAAGAAATGACAACATACAAATGGATAATCGAGGGTGATGGACAGATAAGAAAATAGATACGAACTTAAAACTCTTCATGATTTTTGATATTGATATAATAAGATCTTTTTATAAGTCGCTTCCGGGCAGAATTGACGGGATTAGGGATCTCCTTGGTCGTCCCCTGACACTTACTGAGAAAATTCTTTTTGTTCATCTTGCCGATTATTCGGGATTGAAGGGATTAAGAAGGAAAACAGATTATGCTGAATTCCGTCCTGACCGTATCGCAATGCAGGATGCCACAGCTCAGATGGCTTTGCTGCAATTCATGGTAACCGGAAAAGATCAGTCCGCCGTTCCGGCATCGGTACACTGCGATCATCTTATTACAGGAAAGCTGGGAGCTGATGCTGATCTTAAATCGGCTCTCGGTATCAACAGGGAGGTTTATGATTTTCTAAGTTCGGTTTGCAGCAAATACAATATTGGATTTTGGGATCCCGGTGCAGGAATAATCCATCAGGTTGTGCTTGAAAACTATGCCTTCCCGGGTGGGATGATGATCGGGACAGATTCACACACTCCGACTGCCGGCGGTCTTGGCATGATTGCCCCGGGCGTTGGAGGTGCAGATGCTGTGGATGTAATGACAGGTATGACATGGGAACTTAAACTTCCCGGCATTATCGGAGTAAAGCTCACAGGCAGGCTTAACGGATGGACATCAGCAAAGGATGTAATTCTTAAGCTCACAGGAATGCTTACCGTTAAGGGAGGCACAGGATCGGTAATTGAATACTTCGGCGATGGAGCCGAATCGCTGTCATGCACCGGAAAGGCCACCATCTGCAATATGGGTGCGGAGACAGGAGCCACATGTTCGGTTTTTGGCTTCGATGAACCGATGTCAGATTATCTGAATTCAACCGGCAGGAGGGAGGTGGCTGAACTGGCGGAGCAGAACCGGAAGAACCTGACCGGGGACCCTGAAGTATATGCTTACCCTGAAAAATATTTCGATCAGGTGTTCGAAATAGATCTGTCATCGCTTGAACCTCATATTAACGGACCGTTCACTCCCGACCGTGCCATTCCTATTTCGCAGATGAAAGAGGAGGCAGCAAAGAACGGATGGCCATTGAAAATCAGTTCAGGTCTTATCGGATCGTGTACCAATTCTTCATATGAGGATATCTCGAGGGCCTCATCAGTATTTGAAAATGCATTATCAATGAATCTTTCCGTCAGGTCGGAATTCATTGTAATTCCAGGCTCGGAAAGGGTGCGAACGATTTCTGAAGAGGCCGGATTTCTGGAAGTATTCAGAAAGGCAGGGGCAAGAATTTTTGCGAATGCCTGCGGTCCCTGTATCGGTCAGTGGGACAGGGGCGGCAATGAAAGCAGCGGAGCAAATTCAATTATCCATTCTTTCAACAGGAATTTTGCCGGCCGGGCTGACGGGAATCCTGATACCCACGCTTTTGTGGCGTCCCCTGAAATTGTGGCGGCTTTGTCAGTCGCTGGCAATCTTATGTTTAATCCGCTGACTGACATGGTTTTAAGTTCCGAAAGGGAACTGATAAGATTACCTGAGCCTTCAGGCTCGTCTCTTCCCCAATATCAATTTAATTCAGAGATATACGGTTATCAGCCTCCTCCGGCCGACAGAGCAAATATTGAAATTAAAATAATACCCGGATCACAAAGATTACAGTTACTGAAACCGTTCAGAGAGTTCGATGAAAAGGAATTTCATAAAATGCCTCTTCTCATCAAGGTCAAAGGCAAATGCACTACTGACCATATTTCACAGGCAGGTTTCTGGCTGAAATACCGCGGGCACCTTGAGAATATCTCTGACAATTATATGATCGGAGCAGTAAACTGGTTTAATGAAAAGGTGAATTTGGTGCTTGACGTGCTGTCAGGTAAATATGCGACCGTTCCTGATGTTGCCCGGACCTACCGCGACAGCGGCCTGAGCCAGGTTGTTGTTGGTGAGGAGAATTTCGGAGAGGGTTCATCGCGTGAACATGCTGCAATGGAGCCCAGATTCTTTAACGTGAGGGTTATTCTTGTGAAATCATTTGCACGTATCCACGAAACGAACCTTAAAAAGCAGGGTGTACTTACTCTTACATTCGTCAACAGCGGTGACTATAATAAAATAAGGGAGGATGACTGGTTCGATATCGATGGTCTGGAGGAACTTGCACCTGGCAGCAAACTGAAGCTGACTTTGAATCATATGGATGAAACAGTTGAATATATTGAAGCAGGTCACTCCTACAACAAAAATCAGATCACATGGTTCAAAGCAGGAAGTGCCCTTAACATTATCAAAAATAAGACAATAACATGACTCCTGAGAAAATAAAGCTGACTGATGGGAAATTAATTGTACCGGATAATCCCGTAATACCCTTTATTGAAGGAGACGGGACCGGTCCTGATATCTGGAGAGCATCTGTGAGGGTGTTTGATGCTGCCGTGGCAAAGGTTTACAAGGGTAAGCGAAAAATTGCATGGAAAGAGGTTCTTGCGGGTGAAAAAGCATTTAACCTGACAGGGAAATGGCTCCCTGAGGCGACATTGGAGAGTTTCAGGGAGTATCTGGTTGGGATCAAGGGTCCGCTGACTACTCCTGTCGGGGGAGGGATGCGGTCACTTAATGTTGCGCTCCGCCAGGAACTCGATCTTTACACCTGCTACCGTCCCGTAAGATATTTCAGAGGGGTGCCAAGTCCCGTTAAAAATCCCGAAAATGTCAATATGCACATTTTCAGGGAAAATACTGAGGACATATATGCAGGAATCGAATATATGTATGGTGATCCTGCTACCGAAAAGCTTAAAAGCTTTCTGATCAATGAAATGGGTGTAACCTCGATCCGGTTTCCCGGGACCTCCTCCATCGGGATAAAACCGGTTTCCCAGGAGGGAACCGAGCGGCTGGTCAGGCAGGCTGTTAAATATGCCATTGAGAAAAAACTTCCTTCGGTTACTATCGTTCATAAAGGAAACATTATGAAATACACCGAAGGCGCTTTTATGAAATGGGGGTATGCACTTGCTGAAAAGGAATTCGGGAAAGATGTTTTTACATGGGAGCAATATAAAAGTATTTCCAGGGAGAGAGGTGAGGAGTCTGCGTCAGAGGCCTTGAAAGAAGCTGAATCCGGAGGTAAGGTGATAATCAAGGATGTGATAGCTGATGCATTCCTTCAACAGATACTTACCCGTCCATCGGAGTACTCAGTCATAGCCACTCTTAATCTGAACGGTGATTACATATCCGATGCACTTGCCGCAATTGTGGGAGGTATTGGCATTGCTCCGGGAGCCAACATTAATTTTGAGACAGGTCATGCGGTTTTTGAAGCGACACACGGAACGGCGCCAAGGTATGCCGGTCAGGATAAAGTAAATCCGGGATCAGTGATACTTTCCGGTGCTCTAATGTTTGATTACCTGGGCTGGAAGGAAGCAGCCTCAGGTATTTACCAGGCTCTTGAAGTGACAATTCAGTCGGGGAAAGTGACATATGATTTTCACCGCCTGATGGAAAATGCGGTTCTGTTGAAGACATCAGAATTTGCAGATGCACTGATCTCAAACATTACCTGATATACTACTATATCCCGGCATATACCAGAAGGGTCAGGCCTGCCAGATATGCAAGAAACATGAACAATAAGAGGGTATTAACCTGTTTCGAAGCACCCCTGAATTCTTTCCATATAAATACCCCCCAGAGGGCTGCAATCAGGGTTGCCCCCTGTCCAAGACCGTATGAAATAGCATAACCGGCTTTCCCGGCCGCAATAATGCTCATCGCCATCCCGATGTTCCAGATAACGCCACCCAGAACTCCTGTCAGGTGCACTCCGAAGCTTCCTGCCTTATAGTCACTGAATGTCAGTGGATTACCCTCAAAAGGCTTCTTCATGATCAGCAAGTTGAAAAGAAAATTACTGACGAATACCCCGATTGCGAAAAAGAAGAGAGCAGAATATGGTGTCAGCTTTCCTGCTTCAGGATTTACATAGTCAGCAGCCATGGAGCTGGCAACGAAACGATAGAAAAGGGCCATTAGAACCCCTGCGCACACTGACAGGAGGATACCCTTTCCTGATACTCTCTTCATCGAGGCGCTATGCTTTTTATATGCGGCAGCATCGATGATTATTGCAGCAACAATGAATGCCAGCCCGATGAAAAGCACAAGGGGATCACCTTTAGGTGCAAAAATATAGTTGATTATCACCCCAAGGGCAAGGGCGATCCCAACCCCAATGGGAAAGGCAACGGCCATTCCCGCAATAGCCATGGCGGCAACCAGAAGTATATTGGAGGCATTGAAGATAACCCCGCCAAGCATTGCCTTAAGGATATTCCCGGGTTCAGCCCCGGCAATGTCGGGAATAAAACTTCGTCCCTCCGAACCTGTGCTTCCAAGGGTAAAACCCAGCAGTATTGAAAACAGGAGAATCCCGATCACATAGTCCCAGTAATAAAGTTCAAAGCGCCAGGTTTTTCCTGCAAGTTTCTGGGTGTTGCCCCACGATCCCCAACAGAGCATTGTTACGATGCAGAGGATGACAGCTAATGAGTAGGTTTGTGGGATGAACATTTTTCAGAAGATAAAAGATAAAAGTAAAAAGATAAAAGTAAAAAGCTTACCCTTTGGGATCCCCTCATGGGAGGGGTGAGGGGCGGGTTTAATCGATTATTTTTCGAAAGAAAATTTAAATGCTTCATTCTTTTTTGGAGCTGTTTTAAAAATGGTTGCAGAGGTGATATAGACTCTGGATCCATTTGCCTCCGGTCTCTTTTCACCTTTTACAACAAGTCTGACAGTATGATCGCCAGGCGCCAGGTGAAGTACATGCCAGATGCTTTCTGTATGCTGCTGGTTCGCGAAATCATAATAGGTATCAATGGTGCGGTGAAGAATTCCATCAACGTAAATATCAGCCTTTCCTCCATCCCTGAACCAGTTTCCTGTCAATGAGATCCCTGTTCCGTTGAAGCTGATTTCAATCTCATCACCTGCTTTATCTGACCATATTGCCTGCTTTCGTACCTGGTTACCCCTGTCTGATACCTCATATACGTTCCATTTCCCCTTTATTTTCCATGGACCAGCTTCGAAAGCAGAAATACTTTTGTCAAATACCACATCCGGAAAGGCCACCTCAAGTTCAGGAGCAACGGGATCCTGAACTTTTATCATAATATTTTTGTCATTGACATATCCGCCATTTTTGGTTATCAGTTCGTTTGCATACCTGAAAGTTGAAGCTACCGCTGTATTAAAGGAATAGGTTGTATGGATAAACAGGGAATCACCCATGGACTTGACTCCCTGCTGCATATCAGCCGGAAGTCCCTTGAATCCTTTTATCACTCCGAGAACGGCAAGAGCATTTGAAGGATTACAGTCGGAATCCTGACCGCACCGGGTTGAAATTTCAAGAGTTTTCAAAGGATCACCGTTGCCGTATAGCAATCCCATCACAATATAAGCACCATTCAGCTTTGCATCAATATTGAAAGTCGAACCAGCCCCGCAAATATCAACATCGCCCCATTTTGCTTCGAGTTCATTCCATGACGATTCCCAGTTATCAGGATACTGGTTATGCAGATTCATTACATCCTTAACAATTCTATAATAATCGCTTCCGGAAGGTAATGAAAGGAGTGCTTTTTCAATAATTACTTTTAAATCGGATTCGAAAAAAGCCTCTGCATAAAGGGCTGCTACAAAAATTCCTCCATAAACTCCATCCCCGTAATTCATGATTCTTCCGATTTTATCAGCAATTCCGGATGCAGTCACTGGCATACCCGGGCAAATGAATCCAATATAATCTGCCTCTATCTGAAAGTCAATATCATCAGCGTGAAGGTTATATTCGGGACTTCCTGAGGCTGGGGCAAAAATAGAGTCGTAATAGTTTTTTCTTGCCTGCATATTTGCATGCCATAAGGGATAACCGGCTTTAGCAAACATCTCCTGGTATTTTTTGGATGGTGCATCAATGCCGAAATTATCCATTGCCATAAGAAAGGTCAGCTGGACATAAATATCATCCTGCCACATGCTTCCCCTAATATCGGAAGGTTTCCACATTATTGAGTCGGAATATATTTTACCCTGGGCCCTGAATTCAGTTGGCGCTCCGTAAGTAACGCCAACCATCTTCCCGGCCCAGCCTCCTGCGATTTTGTCCTTCAACACATCAGGACTGATGGATTTTAAATCGGGTGAAGAATCCTTACAGGAAGTAAGAATTGTTATCCCCGCTAGTACTGAGGTAATCAGAAAGAAGAGGTGGTGGTTTTTCATAATATGTTGATTATTACATTACATACTAATTTCTTTCCTGAATGGTGCTGATGCCTGAGCCCCCATCCGCGTTACAGATATCGAGGCGGCCCTGTTTGCAAAATCCACAGCTTCTTCAAGTTCTTTACCTTCAGATATCGCCACGGCAAGTGCGCCGTTAAATACATCACCGGCTGCCGTTGTATCCAATGCCCTAACAGGTACAACAGGAATGGCCTTTGAAACCGTATCTGTCAATAGATATGCTCCGGCAGCACCCAATGTAATTATTACATTCCTTACTCCTTTGGCCTTGAGTTTTCCGGCACATCTTTCCGCTGATGAGGTATTCGTCACCTTTATCCCCGTAAGTAGTTCAGCTTCATTTTCATTGGGTGTAATAACATGGATGCATTTTAATAATTCATCGGGAAGTTGTTTGGCGGGGGCCGGATTCAGTATGATCCTGTTGCCTTTTCCGCAAACTTTTTCTGCCACAAACGCCACAGTGCTGATCGGTATTTCGAGCTGCATCAGGAAAACATCTGACGGGTCATTTCCATATACCTCTTCGGCAATATCATATGCCGACATAGTCCCGTTAGAGCCCGGTGCAACAACAATACAATTTTCCCCGTCCTGATCCACCATTATTAAAGCTATTCCTGATGGGTTTCTCGGGTCTTTTACAAGATAACTTGTATTTATCTTTTCAAAGTCAAATATATGCTTAGCCTGCTCACTGAAATAGTCATTCCCTGTTTTTGTAACAAATGTTACATTTCCATTAAGTCTGGCAGCTGCCACAGCCTGATTTGCACCTTTACCTCCGGGGTTCATAAAGAATGTACCTCCGATAATAGTTTCACCCGGAGCCGGTATCTTTTTTGATTTTACCACCATATCGGTGTTTGTACTGCCAATTACAACAATTCTGCTCATTAATCTAAGTCTTATTTAAACTTTTAACATATAAATCTA
>DAIUKI010000073.1:0-9632 GCA_036848255.1 Bacteroidales bacterium
TTAATAGACAATGTAATCAGTCCCTGGTGCGTTAATTCTTCCAAATAATAAATATCTTTACTTCACAGAATTAAACGGTTGGGTGGCAAAGAATGGTATTCCCATTTGTAAAACAATACGATGCAATGGATTGTGGCCCTGCATGTCTGAAAATGATAGCAGGGTTTTACAAAAAGAATTTTTCCCTCGATTACCTTAGGAAAAAATGCTTCATCACAAAAGATGGGGTTTCATTTCTGGGATTATCGGAAGCTGCCGATTCTGTGGGCTTCAGGACACTGGGGGTAAAAATACCTTTTGACATGCTCGGGGAAAAGGTCATTCTGCCATGTATTGTCCATTGGCGGCAAAGGCACTTTGTTGTGGTTTACAGGATAAAGAATGACAAAGTTTGGATTGCCGATCCTGCAACGGGTCTTTTAACATATTCCCGGGATGAGTTCGAAAAGAACTGGACAAACACCATTACTGAAGGGAAGCAGAACGGCCTGGCTTTAATAATTGAACCTACCCCTGCACTCTTCAATACTGAGGACCAGCCGGAGAAGAAAGGTGGTTTCAGATTCCTTCTTAAGTATTTCAGGTTATACCGTAAATATCTTGGACAGCTATTGCTTGGTCTGCTTATAGGAAGCTGTATTCAGCTTATTTTCCCTTTCCTGACACAGTCAATAATCGATGTCGGCATCAATAACAACGATATAGGATTCATCTATCTGATACTGTTTGCCCAGCTTGCACTTGTACTTGGCAGAATGTCAGTGGAGTTCATTCGCGGCTGGCTGCTGCTTCATATTGGTTCAAGGGTGAATGTTGCCATTATTTCCGGGTTCCTGCAGAAGCTTATGGCCCTGCCTGTTGCCTTCTTTGATACTAAACTGACAGGAGATATACTCCAGCGTGTAGAGGATAACAACAGGATCGAAGAGTTCCTGACGTCAGCAAGCCTCAGTATTCTTTTTTCATTTGTCAACCTGATTGTATTCGGGATCGTTCTTTCAATTTTCAGCATAAAAATATTCGTGTTATTCCTGGCTGGAACCGCTCTTTATATCCTGTGGGTTTCCCTTTTCATGCGATCAAGGGCAAGGCTCGACAACCTTCGCTTCAGGGAGATGTCTGCCTCAAATTCAAAGCTCATCAATATAGTCAATGGCATGCAGGAGATCAAGCTTACCCAGAGCGAGGTCAGTAAGCGATGGGACTGGGAAAATCATCAGGCATCGTTGTTCGGATTAAAGGTAAAGGGTCTGGGGCTTATCCAGTATCAATCAGCTGGTGCTACATTCATAAATGAGATCATGAATATCCTGATCACAATCGCTGCTGCCGCATCGGTAATCAAGGGGGAAATGTCGTTGGGTATGATGCTTGCGGTTCAGTTCATTATTGGACAGATGAATGTCCCTGTAAACCAGATTATTGCCTTCTTCCGCATGTCGCAGGATGCAAAAATGAGCCTCGACAGGCTCTCCGAGGTACATAATATGGAGGATGAAGAATCTGATTCAGAGAACAAGGTTCAGAGACTTCCTGAGAATAAAACCATTCAAATCACTGATCTCTCCTTTCAGTATGAGGGTCCCCGCTCTCCATTTGCCTTGAGGAATGCAACCCTTCAGATCGATGAGGACAAAATCACTGCAATCGTTGGTGCAAGCGGAAGCGGGAAGACCACTTTGCTTAAAATGCTGCTGTTGTTCTACCAGCCGGTAAACGGAAAGATATTTATAGGTGAAACCGAGCTGTCAAACCTGAGCCTGCATGTGTGGCGGGCAAAAGTCGGGGCAGTAATGCAGGACAGCTTCCTGTTTCCCGACACAATTGCAGGGAATATTGCTCCAGGCTCTGAATCAATTGATGAACCGAGAATGATTAAGGCGGCCGAGACTGCAAACATTAAGGGTTTTATTGAATCCCTGCCGCTCGGGTACAATACAAAAATTGGTGCCAATGGCCATGGACTTAGTGAAGGACAAAAACAGAGACTGCTTATTGCACGGATTGTGTATAAAAATCCGGAAATAGTGATCTTCGATGAGGCAACGAATTCACTTGATGCCAACACCGAAAAAGCAATAGTTGAGAATCTTTCGGACTTCTTCCGGGGGAAAACTGTAATAATTGTTGCACACCGTCTCAGCACCGTAAGAAATGCAGATAAAATCGTTGTTCTGGATGGCGGCAGGATAATCGAGACAGGGAATCATGGATCCCTTATTGATAAAAGGGGACACTATTATGATCTTGTAAAAAACCAGCTTGAGCTTGGCAATTGAAATGGCAGGATGGAAGAGAACAAACAGGATGATATAATATATTCTGAGCCCGTAAATGATATTATGGGCAGCCCTCCCGGAAAAATACTGAGGCGGGGAAATGCCATTATAATCATTGTTTTTGTGTTTTTCATCATCCTGCTGTGGCTGATTAAGTACCCTGATACAATTCCCGCCCCGGTGGAAATTACCACCATCAATCCTCCCGTAACCCTGGTTTCAAAGCTGACAGGACGGATCAAAAACCTGTACGTCGGTGATAAAAATGAAGTAAAGGCAGGTCAGATGATAGCGGTAATGGAAACCGCCGCTTCAATAGAGGAAATGAACAAGCTGAAAACAATTGCCGATACCATAAGAAACCCGGAGAGGATAATGCTGTCGTCTTTACCGGAATTTACAGAGCTTGGTGAGATCCAGAGCTATTGGGGATCATTCCTGAAAAACCTGTCCGACTTCAATAATTATAACCTGAACGATTTCTACGGGAGCAAGATCTTATCCCTTACCGATGAAATTGACGGCATACTTGTCTATATCGGCAGGATAAAGGTTAAAGAAAATCTATATGCTGAAAATCAGGTTCTTGAAATCAAAAAGTTCAAACGGGATTCACTTCTTTATTTAAGCGGAGTCTACTCTGAAAGCGAGATTGAAAAGTCGCGGCAGTCGCTTATCCGGTTCAATATTGAACTTCAGCAGGTACATCTGGATCATACTTCTAAGTCAATTGAGCTCGCTGAAAAGCGTCAGCTTCTGCAGGATTATAAGATCAAAAAGCTTGAAGAGAGGGAAAAATATTACTCGGTGCTTAATGAATCGTTCCTGAACCTCAAGGCCCAGATTAAGATCTGGGAGAACAATTATCTGCTGATCTCTCCTGTGAGCGGGACAGTAACTTTTACAAAGTTTTGGAGTGTGAACCAGATAGTAAACAAGGATGAGCCGGTTTTAAGCATTGTGCCTCTGGAAGCCGGCGACTATGTTGGCAGGATGAATCTCAAAATGAATCGCTCGGGCAAGGTAAAGGCTGGTCAGGAGGTAAACATCAAGCTTAGCGGATACCCTTATCTTGAATATGGGATGGTAAAGGGGAAAGTGAAGTCCAAATCACTTGTACCGTCTGACGACTCTTACATAATCGAACTTACCTTGCCTGACGGACTTACAACACTGTACGGCAAAAAGCTCGAGTTTACCCAGAACATGCAGGGCGTAGCTGAAATTATAACAGAGGATCTCCGACTGCTTCAGAAGATATTGAATCCATTCCGGTACCTGGTATCAAGAAACAAAAGGTAGCTTATTTCTTTGAATACGGTTCATAATCATCCTTAACCGAGGAAAAAGATGATCCTGTGTTTTCCTGTTTCCCGAAAGGCTTTACTCCCTGATTCTTCTTTACATATTTTCTATAAAAGCTGGCTCCAACAGCAATAATCACAAATACAAGTATGAAGATATCCTTACTGTCCATTCTGATTTTGGATTGTTTAAAGAATTAATAAAACTAAACTTTTTATTATCATTCAAATATATTATTTATCAGTCAATATTTACGCATTCCTGCACCGAATCTGCATTTCTCTGTTTTTTCCATAATTCTTTGAGATTTAACAAATAAATCAATATTTTCGTAGTCTGAAAAATCCATGAGCAACTATGGTGCGACATGGTTTAGAAGATATTGAACCTTAAAGGATTGGATATGAATAAAGAAAATCCGGAAGACTCTGTTCAGAAAGAACAGAACGGAGCAGATATGAATGCTGCCGGTACTGAGGATGCAATTAAAGCTGAAATAAAGGAAGAAAGTGAAGCTTCTGACAACAGCGATGAACCTGAAGAGAATGAGAAAATATTGAAGGAAGTGAGCAGGGAAGATGAAAAGGAAAAGCCTGTTTCTCATACTTTGGAATTACCCGATATCGAAGAAATAGAGCTCCCTCCGGTTGATTATTCAGGTTTCTCTAAAAATGAGCTTGTTGAGACACTTTCACTCTTAATAGATAACCGACCAGCCTCTGAGATACGTGATGATATTGAGAGGATAAAGTCTCTTTTTTATAAAAAACTCAAGAGCGAAACAGAAGAACGAAAAAGCAAATTTCTGGAAGGCGGAGGGAAAATCGAGGAATACAAGATTTGGGTTGATCCCCTCGACTATCGGGTAAAGGAACTCCTTGAGAAATACAAGGAGAAAAGGAATGACTTTTCGAGGGTTCAGGAAGCTGAGAAATACGATAATCTAAAAAAGAAATACGATATCATCGACAAGATCAAGGATCTTGTCAATCGCGAAGAATCAATTAACAAGACCTTTCATGATTTCCGCACTCTTCAGAACGAATGGCATTCAATAGGTGTTGTTCCGCAAGCCTCTCTAAAGGACCTTTGGGAAAATTACCACCACAGTGTTGAAGTTTTTTACGATTATATTAAAATAAACAAGGAGCTCAGGGATCTGGATTTAAGGAAAAACCTCGAATTGAAAGTGCTGTTATGCGAAAAAGCGGAGGAACTTCTTCTTGAACCGAATCCCATAAATGCTTTCAGGCTGCTTCAGGATTTTCATAATAACTGGCGTGAAATAGGGCCTGTTCCCCAGGAATCAAAAAATGAGATATGGGAACGGTTCAAAGAAGCCACATCCCAGATAAACAAAAGACATCACGAGTATTTCGAAAAACAAAAAGACGACCAGAGGAAGAACCTCGAAGCCAAACTTGCACTGTGCGAAGAGGTAGAAGCTATTAATCTGCTTGAGATAAAGAACTTCAGGGACTTCGACGAAAGAGCTGATAAAATAGTGTCACTTCAGAAAATGTGGCGGACCATAGGATTTGCACCCAAAAAGCAAAATAATAAGGTTTACCAGAGATTCAGGGAAGCATGTGATACATTTTTCGAAAAGAAGAGGACCTTTTATGCCGACAACAAGGAAACTCAGCTGAACAACCTGCAACTGAAAACCGAACTATGCATTCAGTCTGAATCGTTGCAGGAAAGCACCGACTGGAAGGCAACATCCGATGCACTGATCAGGCTTCAGAGGGAGTGGAAGGAAATAGGTCCTGTTCCCAGGAAACAATCAGAAAAGACATGGAAAAGATTCCGTAAAGCATGTGACCGTTTCTTTAACAGGAAGACTGAATTCTTTGCAAACCTTGATACCTCTTATGAGGATAACCTTAAGGCTAAAACAGCTCTTATTGAAGAGCTTGAGAAGTTTGATCCGGGATCCGACGTGCAGGCTGCATTTGAAAGACTGAAGGATATTCAGAGGAAATGGACCGAGATCGGCTTCGTGCCTTTCAATAAGAAAGAGGAGATCACAGGCAGATATCGTAATGCACTTAATAAAGAGTTTGACAAACTCAAGATAGCCGATGAAGATAAGAGCATCCTGAAATACAGGACTAAGCTCGATAACCTGAAAACCAATCCAAAGGCATCAAGAAAAGTCCGGAACGAAAGGGATAAGTTCTTTACCAAGATCAAGCAGCTGGAGAGTGATATAGTCCTCTGGGAGAACAACATAGGATTCTTTGCAAAATCAGCCAATGCTGATACAATGATAAGGGAGGTAAGGGAGA
This sequence comes from Bacteroidales bacterium, assembly GCA_036848255.1. Classification (GTDB taxonomy): domain Bacteria; phylum Bacteroidota; class Bacteroidia; order Bacteroidales; family VadinHA17; genus LD21. The sequence continues at coordinate 5,876 of DAIUKI010000073.1, forward strand.
AAATTGATAGTGCAAAGAAAATGATAAAGACTCTTGAAAAGAAAGTCAGAATGATAGACCAGTCGGGTCTTGATGAATAAATAATATAATTCAGAACCATAATTATTAAATTTCCTTGATTTGGCCGATGTTAAGTATGTATTTGTAACAGGTGGAGTAACATCCTCTCTGGGAAAAGGTATTATTTCTTCTTCACTTGCAAAACTTCTGCAGGCAAGGGGGTATTCTGTCACCATCCAGAAACTCGATCCATATATTAACGTCGATCCAGGCACCCTCAATCCGTATGAGCATGGTGAGTGTTACGTGACAGTCGACGGTGCCGAAACTGACCTCGACCTTGGCCATTATGAGAGATTTCTTAACGTACCCACAAGCCAGGCAAACAATGTCACCACAGGCCGTATTTACCAGACTGTCATAAACAAGGAAAGGAAAGGTGACTATCTTGGTAAGACTGTGCAGGTTATCCCTCATATTACTGATGAAATAAAAAGAAGGATAAAAATCGTCGGATCGGGAAATAGATTTGATATAGTAATTACAGAAATTGGAGGCACAGTCGGCGACATCGAATCACTGCCCTATATTGAAGCTGTCAGGCAGCTTAAGTGGGAGCTTGGCCCGGGAAACTGCATTGTTATTCATCTTACCCTGGTTCCTTATTTATCCGCTTCGGGGGAACTAAAGACTAAACCTACTCAGCACTCGGTAAAAGCTCTTCTTGAGGCAGGTATCCAGCCTGAGATTCTGGTGCTCAGAACTGAGAAAAACCTTACAAGTGATATCCGTAGAAAAGTTGCCCTGTTTTGCAATGTCGGGGAAAATGCAGTCATAGAATCGGTCGATGTTTCTACGATATATGAGGTTCCTCTCAAAATGCTTGAGGAAAAGCTCGATCTGACTGTTCTGGGAAAGCTTGCCCTTCCTGCGGGAAAAGAACCGCCCCTCACTGAATGGAGGGAATTCTTAATGAGGCTCCATAATCCCAGACATTCCGCCCGTATTGCCCTAGTCGGGAAGTATATAGAGCTCCCAGATGCCTATAAATCGATAAATGAATCGTTCATCCATGCTGGTGCCATGAATGAATGTGAAGTTAATGTTGTTTTCGTTCATTCTGAAGACATCACAAATGAAAATGTCGACAGGTTGCTTGGGGGAATGAAAGGGATACTGGTGGCTCCCGGGTTCGGATCGCGCGGGATAGACGGGAAAATCATCGCAGCAAAATATGCAAGGGAACGCAATGTGCCGTTCCTGGGAATATGTCTGGGAATGCAATGCGCTGTTATCGAGTTCGCAAGGGATGTTCTGAATCTTGACGGCGCCCATTCAACCGAATTCGATCATAAAACCAGATACCCGGTTATCGACCTTATGGAGGAACAGAAAAGCGTTACCGACAAAGGTGGAACCATGAGGCTTGGCGGTTACAAATGCAGGATTACAAAAGGGACACTGGCTGAGAAAATCTACGGTAAATCCGAAATAGTGGAAAGGCACAGGCACAGGTATGAATTCAATAACCTCTATTATGACGATTTTAGAAAAAATGGAATGGTCCCTTCCGGGATCAATCCAGAATCAAACCTGGTCGAAATAATTGAAATTCCTGAACACAAATGGTTCGTAGGAGTTCAGTTTCACCCGGAATACAGCAGTACAGTTGAAAATCCTCATCCGCTATTTGTGAATTTCATAAAAGCCTGCATAAAATAAGGACTGCAGTTGAAGTTTTAAAACATTAAAACCAAAGAATGGACAAGAATACGATTACCGGTTTAGTACTGATCTTTGCAATATTTATCGGATTTAGTCTCTATAACGGCAACCGGATGAATAAGGCATATAAGGAAGCCATCGAAGTGGCTGATGACTTTTATGCAAAAGGAGAAATGGAAAACGCACGGACTGAATATATAAATGCCCTGCGCTTTAAACCAAATCAGGCTGAAGCTGTCGCAAAGGTAAACGAGATAAATCGTCTTCTCGGATTTGCTCCTTCAGCTGAAAAAGCTGATTCAGCAGCAGTGCCTGAAACAGGGACCGCCGGACCGGGAGAGATTCCTGCTGTAAATGCTGCCGATTCAAGCAAATACGGAGCTTTCGGGGCTTCAATAAGCGGTGACTCGGCTTTGATTACTCTTGAAAACAATAAGATTGAGCTCAAAATCTCACCAAAGGGAGGTAGGGTTTTTTCTGCCCGGCTCAAAGACTTCAGAACCCATGATTCCCTTCCCCTGATCCTCTTTTCAGGCGATTCAACAGTATTTGGTTTTAATTTCTATACTACTGATAATAAAGCGGTTCAAACTAGTGATCTCTTTTTCACCCCCGTTTCTGAAAGCAGATCAGTTTCGGTTACATCTGATCCGGGGACAGTTGTCCTCAGGCTGATGGCAGGCGATGAAAGGTATATCGAATACAAATACACTCTCGAAGCCGACCGGTACATGGTTGACTTTGATGTCAGTTTCAAATCGATGGAAGGTATCATAGCTTCAAATCAGAACAGTTTGACCTTCGACTGGAGGATGTACCTTCCACAACAGGAAAAGGGAAGGCAGAATGAAGAATACTACACAACAATAAAATACAAGTATTACCAGGATGATGTTGAAGGGATCAGGCTGCGCCAGTCGAAGGAGGTCGAAAAGGTGGATCTGCCTACAAAGCTTAGCTGGATAGCATTTCAGGATCAGTTTTTTTCATCGGTACTTATCAGCAAGGAATTTTTCCTGAACGGTACTGTTGTCTCTACTAAAGTTCCTGAGCCCTCTAAATATTTAAGATATTATACTGCGGAAGTAGGAGTACCATTCAATCCGGGACAGGAGACTTCAATCGGTATGAAATTGTATTACGGACCAAACCATATCTCCACATTGAGAAAAGAGGGACTTGAGCTTGAAAAGCTTGTTTTTCTGGGCAAGAACATCATCGGATGGATAAACAGGTTTATGATAATCCCGGTTTTCAACTGGCTCGAAAAATATATTGAAAGCTACGGGCTCATTATCCTCATCCTTACCATACTGATAAAAATAGTCCTGTTTCCGCTTACTTTCAAATCGTACCAATCGACAGCTAAAATGCAGGTTCTGAAGCCTATGGTCGATGAAATAGGCAAAAAGTACCCCAAGCAGGAAGAGGCAATGAAAAAACAGCAGGCAACAATGGAACTCTACAAGAGGGCAGGAGTAAATCCCATGGGCGGTTGTCTCCCAATGCTTCTGCAGATGCCGATTCTGTTTGCTATGTTCAGGTTTTTCCCTGTATCGATCGAATTAAGACAGGAGCATTTTCTCTGGGCTACCGATCTTTCAACATTTGATTCAATTCTGGACCTTCCATTCAAAATACCCCTGTATGGTGATCATGTGAGCCTATTTACACTGCTGATGACAGCATCTACAATACTGACAATGAAGATGACCGGGTCATCACCCGGATCCGATCAGCCGGGAATGAAGATGATGATGTACATGATGCCGGTAATGTTTATGTTCATGCTCAATAATTTCTCATCTGGTCTTACATACTACTATTTTCTGGCAAATATCCTGACATACCTTCAAAATATCATTTCAAAGAGGTTTATTGACGCGGATAAAGTATTGGCTACTCTCGAAGAGAACAAGAAAAAGCCACTCAAGAAATCGAAATGGCAGCAGCGCCTCGAAGAAGCTGCCAAACAACGAGGTATTCAGCCGCCTAAAAAATAGGGATTCTGCCGGATTTTTAGGAACATTTA
>DAIUKI010000074.1:0-9485 GCA_036848255.1 Bacteroidales bacterium
GATTGTTGATTGCGGATTTAAAGAAAATTGCGGAATACGGGTTTTTGATTGCGGATTAAGAAACAATTACAATCCGAAATCACAAATCCGAAATCCGAAATGATCAAAATATCGAGATAGGTTTAACTTACTTGAATATAATGAGAACTGAATTTCTAAAAGAAATACTTGAAAAAATAAGGGGTGTCAGGATAGCGATCGTTGGTGATTATTGTCTTGATGCCTACTGGTTTGTCGATGAATCGAAAAGAGAAATTTCAATTGAAACCGGGAGACCGACGGAACCTGTGCGGATCCAGAAGTACTCCCTAGGTGGAGCAGGGAACGTTGCAAACAACCTGGCAGCACTAAAGATTTCCGATATCCGTGCTTTTGGAGTCATCGGAAATGATCCGTTTGGCGCTGAAATGATCTCGATAATGAACCGGACAGGGATAAATACTTCGAACATGCTGATCCAGGATAAAGAGTGGGCAACACATGTGTATATTAAACCTCATGTCGGTGAAACTGAACAGAATCGTATTGATTTCGGCAATTTCAATACTCTTTCAGATGAAACAGCCGACAGATTGATCCGGAAACTTCAGAAAGAATCGGAGGAGGCGGATATTGTTATAATAAATCAGCAGGTACTTTCGGGAATTCATACGGAATATTTCAGATTGAAGCTTGCAGGGGTAATAAGCCAGTTTCCCGATAAGATATTTATTGCTGACACCAGGAATTATACCGATGATTACAGTGGCGCCTGGCGGAAGATGAATGATGCAGAGGCAGCACGGCAATGCAGCATAACAATGGAGCCCGGAGGGACCGTATCATATCAAAATGTAATCTATGCCGCGGAACGATTGTACGAAAGATACCGGAAACCGCTTTTCATTACCCGTGGTAGCAGGGGCTCGGTTGTATCTGACGATAAAGGAATTTCTGAGATCGGAGGGCTCATGATAATTTCGAGGACGGATACAGTGGGGGCGGGTGACAGTTATCTTGCCGGCGCTGCCGCCGCTCTGGCTGCAGGCTATTCTCTGGAAATTGCCGGGGAAATCGGAACCTTCACTGCCGGAGTGACTGTGCAAAAGCTGTTCCAGACAGGCACGGCATCTCCGGAAGAGGTTTTCGGGATCGGAAGCGACGCTGATTATATTTATCAACCCGAGCTTGCCGAAGATATCAGGCATGCAAAATATATTGGTAAGTCAGAAATTGAAATCATAACCAGGTGGTCAGCACATCCGGCGATAAAGTACGCCATTTTTGACAATGACGGTACGTTATCCACCCTCCGTGAAGGATGGGAACAGATCATGGCACCAATGATGATAAAAGCTGTTCTTGGAGAAAAATATCAGGAAGCGGATGAATCGCTCTACAATAAGGTAAAATCAGCGGTTCATGAACTGATTGATAAAACAACAGGTATCCAGACGCTTAAGCAGATGAAAATCCTCGCGGGTCTGATCAGGGAATTTGGCTTTGTTCCCGATGATAAAATGCTTGATGAATACGGATATAAGGAGATCTATAATAACGATCTGATGGAGATGGTCAGAAAGCGTGAAGAAAAGCTCATGAAAGGGGAGCTCACGGTTAATGACCTGACTATTAAAAACGCAATGACAATGCTAAAAATCCTTCACGACAATGGGATAAAGCTTTTTCTTACAAGCGGAACCGATGAAGAAGATGTAAAGCACGAGGCAGCTGTTCTGGGGTATGATTCACTTTTCGAAGGAAGGATATCCGGTGCAACCGGTGATATAAATGCAGAGGTGAAGAAAATGGTTCTCGATTCGATCCTCGATTCAATAGGCATTCATGAGGCTGCTTCAATAGTAACATTTGGCGACGGACCCGTCGAGATAAGGGAGACTCATAAACGTGGTGGCAAAACAGTCGGTGTTGCAAGCAACGAGTTAAGGAGATATGGCCTGAACCAGGCAAAACGCAGCAGGCTGATCAAGGCGGGGGCCGGTATTGTTATACCCGATTTTTCCCAGCACAGAGAATTGCTTCAATTCCTAAATATAATATAGATGGCCCATCCTGAATTTGACAGAAACAAGCTGTTTATAAAGGGTCTGGGTGAAAGAAAAAACCAGATCTCCATTAAGGATAAAAAGGTCCCGCTGACATTCCAACCAGAAAATCTTAAGGAGCAGGATAAAGAGCTGATCCATAGGACTGCGGTGAAGATCGCTGAATCCATTAAAGAAAAAAGGTCAGTAATACTTGCTTTTGGCGCACACACAATCAAGAACGGGCTCGGGCCGGTCCTCATTGAACTGATGCGAAAGGGCTGGGTGACTCATCTCGCAACGAACGGGGCAGGCATTATTCATGACTGGGAATTTGCTTTTCAGGGGTTATCAGGAGAAAATGTAAGGGAAAATGTTAAAAACGGACAATTCGGCATCTGGGAAGAAACGGGATTGTTCATCAATCTTGCAATTGCCATTGGCGCTTACGAAAAGCTTGGTTACGGTGAATCAGTCGGGAAGATGATCTCATGTGAAGGGCTGATTATTCCTGAACAGAAGTTTCTGACGGAGGAGGCGGCAAAGAACATAAGGGCCGATCCCGGATATGCTGCCGCCGCCATCGATCTTTATGATGTGATTAAAAGAAGAAGGATCAAGCCGGGATTCATGAGCATTCCGCATCCCTTTAAGGAGTGTTCAGTACAGTGCGCAGCATTCGATATGGATATTCCATTTACCGGACATCCGATGATCGGGCATGACATAATTTATAATCATCCTCTTAACCACGGGGCTGCAATAGGAAGAACAGCCCTGAGGGATTTTCTTTATTATGCCCACAGTGTAAGCAACATCGGCAATGGAGTATATATTTCTCTGGGATCTGCAGTAATGTCTCCAATGGTTTTCGAAAAATCGCTCTCAATGGCTCAGAACATAGCAATAAAGAACGGGAGACATATTGATAACCATTTCATTGTGGTTGTTGACCTGGCAAAAAATGAATGGGACTGGAACAGGGACGGGGAGCCTCCTGCAGACAACCCCGCGTATTATCTCAGATATTGTAAAACCTTCAGCAGGATGGGTGGTGAAATGCATTATATGTCTGCTGATAACAGGGATTTCCTGTGCGGACTTTACCATAGTTTATCATCTGTTGAATCAACCTGAGATCATTTCAGCCAGAGCAGAATTGCAATTGTGATTGCCGTGAGGATCACCAGATGGAGCCTCCAGTCCGAAACTCCCTTAAAGGCTGCGAGCCTTTTTGAATAGTCGATCGTTGTTTTTTCAAGCCTGTAAGGCTCTGTTTTCTCTGTAAAGGATGAAACCGTAAATAAGACTATCGTGATCAGTATTTCTGCCCACAATCCGCGGTAACCGAAATTCAGGGTGAGTTTATGATGAAGAAATGGGAAGACTTGCTCTCCTGTTTCCGGACCCAGTATCTGGTCAATTACGAAAATTGTCGCAATAATTATTCCGAAATAAACCGAAACAGTTGCTCCCTTCAGTGTGACCTTTTTGCTTATTATTCCAAACAGGATCGCCGGAAATACAGGTATAACAAGGTAAGCCGATATTGTCTGAAGGTATTTATACAACCCTTCCTCATTTATGTATACCATATAAGCTGCACCAATTCCGAGCAGTGTGACAATTAAAATGACAAGCCTCCCGAGAGCCACCTCCTTTTTTTCCGTGGTTTCCGGTCTGAATTCGACAATAAAATCGCGCACGACAAGTGTCGAAACCGAATTCAGGACCCCGATAAGCGATGTGATCAGGGCGGCAAGAAGTGATGCCATAAGCAATCCTCTCAATCCAGTCGGAAGGAGCTTGTTAAGAAGAAGAACAAATGTCTGTTTTGTTTCATCACCCTGTAATTCACCGGGGAACAAGGCAAAGGCAATTACGCCCGGAAGGGCAAAAATAAATACCGGCAACAGCTTCAGAAGGGTGGCGAACATAGCGCCCTTCCTCGCATTGTTAAGATCGGGTGCGGCTAGGACCCTCTGCACATTCACCTGGTCCATACCCCAGTAAAAAATACCCGCATAGAAAGCAGTTGCAAGAATTCCCCAGAAAGGATATACCGGATCATCATAAGGTTTGGCGATCGACATCATCTGCGGAGCTTTCTCCATCAGACCGTTCCATCCTCCAACCTTGTCGAGCCCGATAAAAAGCATGATCATCGATCCAGCGATCATGATAATCACCTGAATTGAATCGGTATATGCCACCGCAGTAAATCCGCCGTATATTGTGAAAAGGGCCACAATAATTCCAATACAGAGAATTGTCGGCATTATTTCCCATCCCATTATGCTATGAAGCACAAGCGCACCGGCAAAAAGCGTAAAGGCAAGCTTTGTCATGATACTGATAATAAGCATCAACCCTGAAAAAAATGTTCTTGCGCCCCTGCTATACCTTATTTCAAGGAATTCTGGAATGGTGAACAGCCTGTTCTTCATATAATATGGGAACAAAATCGCACAGGCAACACCAAGAGTTACAACTGTGGTAAGTTCAACCAATCCGGCCGAAAGACCATAACGGTAAGAATCACCGGAAAGGCCTACAAGATGTTCTGCCCCGATGTTTGTTGCAAAAAGAGATGCGCCGATGACCGGCCATTTGATAGACCGTCCCCCAAGAAAGAAATTTGAACTGTTCTGACCCGATTTTTTACGGTATGCCATATACATCCCGTAACCAAGGCTGCCTGCCATTACAATAAACAGCACAAACCAGTCGAGAGAGGTCAGCGACAGTTTCATATTATGATTCTGTGATTATCCTGTTAAGTTTGTCAATACTCAGCACCATAGACCTGACAGTGTGATAATTGATCTTCCACGAGTGCCCCATGTGGGTCCATATAGGAACACCTTCGCGGGTCATAAGCGGGTACCACTCTCCCACCCCTTTGTTGATCATCCTGTCGAAAACAAATCTGTGGACATTTTTATACGATCCAAGGTAAGCCGGATCCTTGAACATTATAAAAGCATCAAGAAGACCTGTCAGGACCTCGGCCTGCTGCCAGAATTCCTTCTCACGATCGGAAACGCCTCCTGAATGAGGTCCTTCAACGTAAACTCCCCCAAATTCAGTATCAATGCCATTCCGGACTATATGATCGAAGATCGTGCGAAAATCATTTTTATAAATACCGCTATCAATCCCAAGAATTTCCAGGGCATGGATCAACAGCCAGGCAAACTCCGCATTGTGCCCGAAACAGGTATTATCAGTTACATTGACTTTCTGTCCCTCACCGGTAAACCTGTCCCATCCCCAGATTATATCAAATTTTATCTGCGGGGCAATGGTCCAGTCTTTATAAAACTGTGGTATCCCTGTCCTGTATTCAGGGTGATTTATCCTGTTCTGAAGTATATCTATCACCTCCAGCAACTTCCTTCTGTGGACATCCTTCCCGGTACACTCATAAAGAGCTGTAAATGCCTCCATGAGATGCATATGAACATCGAGAGTTTTTCGGTCACCTCCGGCACTTCCCGGTCCCCGGAGGGTCCAGTCGCACTCAAACATTTCCCAGTAACCACCGTACATGGTATCGGCACAATATTTCTGGATAAGGTCAAACACTTTTTCAGCATACTCAATACCCCGCCTATCTCCCGTTGCGAGGGTATATTCGCTCAGCGAGTAAATTGCAAAGCTGTGACCGTAAATAATTTTTTTATTGATCCTCACATTCCCCTTACGGTCCATCATCCAGTAAAATCCTTCGTGCTCACGGTCCCACATTTTGTCTATCAGGAAATCTGCCCCGTGTTTTGCCAGGTCAGCCAGTTTACCGTCTCCATAACCGGCACGATGAGCTGATGACAAGGTGTAAAGGCATCTGGTTTGGGCAATAAGCGATTTTTCATCCTCACCTGTATCCTTCCCCTCTTTGTCAAAGTGAGTGATATAACCTCCATTTTTCTGATCAACCATCCTTGAGGTCCAGAATGGCAGCAATTCATTTACCAGATGATTTACCGCCTCATCCCGTAATCGGGTAACTTCTTCCCTGTTCATCCTGAATATGATTTATGTTTGCGGGTTTAATTACAGCAGTTTCTTCCATCATTGAAGTGACGCTGGCATATCTCCATGTTTTAAAAAGCAGCCTGGCGAAGAGAAGTAACTGAGAAACGACTAATAAAAGAAATACACCTCCGCCAGTTACAGGTTTCCAGGACGGAAGGATAGTAATTATAAATATTCCAGGGACCAATTGAGTCAGGATCAGGAGCACCATCATGATGTATGAGGACCAGAATTTACTGAAAGTCTGGCTGAATCCGAAACCAATTGCCTTGAAACAGGATTCGTTTTCATGCGATGCCTTCCATGACCGGGAATAATCTGCGACAAGAAGGAAAACAGGTAACAGAAGCAGTGTAACAGCTCCTGCCGTTATCATAACTGCAAACCTGGTGGATTCCGGCATAGTTTCAGACATGCTGACAATACCAATTGGAATACCCAGCACTAATCCGGTGATAAAGTTAAATATTACGGTGACTACAAATGAAATAACAAGAAACGCCCAGAAGTTCCTTGAGGCTGACCGGAAGAATTCCTGTGCAGAAAATTTCCCGTTTCCTTTCCTGACACTTCCGAACAGTCCCGCTGTCAGGAAGGCATTAAGTATAAATCCAATCAGGTAAACCAGCATAAATCCGCTGGTAACAGATGAAAGGATGCTTTTAAATGCCGGTCCAAGATCCGTAAAAACCTCAATATCAAAACCATCGGTCAGTCTTTCGGTTATCATGCTGTTGCCAAAGGCAGATTTCAATGAACCCCGCAGGGGATATATAAAAACAAGTACAAGCATGAAAAGGGCGAGCCATACAATGAGCACACCTTTCCATGATCTAAATGCCCGGCCAAATCCTGATTTAAGACAGCTGAATATCTTCATGTTAATCACAATTACAGTAACATAATGCTAAAAATGAATTGGATGAAGGCGAGTATCCTGTTGACAAGCCTGTGTAATGGGGCTCTCTGCGGTTCTAATGTAAAGGAGTTGTTAATATAATTCACATCCATCGTGATCATGAATTCCGGGTCAATCTTAACCCATTCAATTTCCCTGTAGCCTGTATATGTGAAGTCCTTATATCTCTCTTTCCCATCCCATTTCTCAAGTATCTCATCTCCGTTGGTAAAATGAATCAGCACATCCACCTGCAGCATGACATCCCCGATTCTTTCAAGCATAGCAACGGCAGTGTAAAGCGAGTCGGTGTGAGGCCACTCCTTTGTTACTGCATCGACCGAATCAGCTTTTCCTTCCGGCTTAAGGTATTTTCTGTTGCTGATCCCCGAAACCTTGTAATCGCAAATGCCTGATCCGTAAAGTGCCTGATCAAAGAACCAGTTCATGTCAGATCCGAATTTGTCTCCATGTTCCGACCTTACAACTTCATTTACCACATCAATAAAATCCTTTCCGGATGGATGCCTGAAGGCCCACTTCCTGTAATACTCACGGAAAACATCATTCATTGTCTCTTCACCTATTATACCGGTCAGGGTATGCAGCCAGGTAGCAGCCTTCTGGTACGACATCATGCCGTAGGTTCCGTGCGGATAGTTCCAGGAATATTCATTATTACTGACAACCTGACGGGACGGTGAACTCGTATAGGAGATCCGCGCTGATGATTTATCAGCGACTTTAAGCAGCCTGTGGTTTAACAATCCGGATTTGCTCCCGTAGTAATTATCCATGATCCTCTCCTCCCAGTAGGAATTAACACCCTCATCGAGCCAGGGCTCCTCAAATTCGTTGCTTGCCAGGATTCCCATGAAATAAGCATGGCCAAACTCGTGAACAGTAACCATCTCTGGCATATGGAACCAGTCTGGCATTATTGTGGAGGATGCAGATGTAAAAAGCGTTGTGTATTCCATCCCTCCGGCACCCGATCCGATTGAAGGCGGATCAACAAATGTGAGATGGGGCCAGGGATATGGGCCGACATTCTGATCAAGGTATTCCAGGGCATTCTTTACTGACGTAAATTGCCTTTCCACCTGCGTTACCCTGTTCTCTGGGATAAGGAGGGTGATATCAACGTTTTTCCATCTGTCTGTAAAGACCGAATAACCCGGCCATGCTGTCCATGCAAAATCAACTATATCCTCAGCACGCCAGGTCAGGGTTTTCATTTCCCCATCGACTTTCTCCGAGATCAGCTTTCCTCCGGAACCAGTGACATATACAGTTGGTAAGCTCAGGGTTATGTCATAAACGCTGTGGTTCGAATAAAACTCCGAATTGGCATGGAACTGGTGACAATTCCAGCCTCCCCTGACTGCATATCTCATCCCTGCAGACTCATAGACTCCGAATTTCGGGAACCACTGTGCAACAAAATAGAAGTCATCAGTAAACCCGGTTCTTCTTATCCTTGACGGCAGTTTTGTTTCAAAATCGATTTTAACAGATATAGTATCACCCGGCATTACCGGTTCAGGAAGCAAGATCCTTACAACGGTTTTATCTTCCTTGTTCCCGTCATCCGGACTTATGTACTCCATCAAAGGCAGAAGATCAGCCCCATTTTCATCAGTGAATGAACTGATTTCAGTCCATCCCAGGTCTGAATCCTTATTCCCCGGAGAACCTCTCATCTCCTTGTAATAGGTCGTCCGGTTGCTCATGAAGGCATTCATGTATAGATGCATTTGTATATCGGGAACCGTATCGGAGGATTTGTTTACCCAAAAAGCTTCCATATTCCCCTTTACGGTTTTCGAATCCGTGTCAAGACTGACGTCAATCCGGTATCCCGTAACTCTATCGCTAAGAGGTAATTTATTTATTATCTGAGCATTAGATAAACAGCTCAAGAATGCCAGAAAAATCAGGCCTATTGAGAAACGTTTCATATGTTATCGGAAACAAGTTATTTCTGGGGCTCCTCTTTGGTGAGAGTCAAGGGGATCTCACCATCAGGCGCAACAGCTATACCAGTCATTTTGACATCACTTTCTGTTTTGAGGTTTATTGAAATCTGAGCCCCATCAAGAAGAAGGAAAAATGAAACTGTATCGTTTTCAACCTTCGTTTGTTCCCCCGGTATTTTATACTCGCTTCCCGGCATTGAAATTAACGTTGAATATTTGTTATCGGCAAATGAAAACTCGATGATTCCTGAATTGTATCCTTCCGGAGCATATGGAGCTTCAAATTTCCATTTTCCGACAGGATTTACCTTTTTGGGGGTTGTCTGTGCCGAGATTGAACAAAAAACTAATAATGAGATCATTAAATAAGCAAATACTCTTTTTTTCATAACTGTATGGATTATTTAATCCCAAATATAAAAATCTAATAGGACAAAACTTAAAAAGTCTATAATATTTTGACACACTATGATGTAAAGCCCTGAAAGGCCTTAATTCAGCTCCTGCGGAGCTGAAAGGCTGAGGGGGAGCTCCTTACCTCCGGTT
>DAIUKI010000075.1:0-9363 GCA_036848255.1 Bacteroidales bacterium
AGGACATTTTAATTATATACTGACGAAAATGAAAAGGGCCATAGCTGTTATTATTATTCCAATGCTGATCTTATCTGTTTCCGGACTCAGTTCATGTAAAAACCGGGCTGAGAAAGAGGCACTCAAACAAAAAGACCAGATTGAACTGAATCAGGTAGACTCGCTTGAAAATGAGATAGCAAAGAATGTTTATCCTTTACCTACCTCTGCTGAGGTAATAAGGATGCTGTCAGAACTGGAAGTTGGCTATATTCTTGGTATTGCAAATCCGGTGGGAAATGCGAGGAAATATCTGACAAGTTCAAGCAAAGCCATAAACATGGGTGCTTATGGAGCTGATCTGAGCTATGCCACTCTGTATAATATTCAGCAGGAAGTGCTTAATTACCTTGATGCTATCAGATCGCTGGCAAACGAGCTCAATATGGCACAAATATATGACGAAACAATGTATGACAGGATCCTGAAGAATTTCGACAACAGGGATGAGCTTGTAGCCATTCTTACAGAGGCTTTCAATAATACATATGCTTATCTGAGCGATAATGACCAGCAGTCACTCGCTCTTCTGGTTGTTGGAGGTGCCTGGGTTGAAGGGATGTATCTTACAACTCACGTTTCAGAGGCAGCCTATCAGGTAGCAGGAATTTCGAAGGTACTGATTGAACAGAAGGAATCATTTGATCTGTTCATGGATATTACAAAGCCATACCTTGAAGATCCGAATATCAAAGACTTTCTTGATAAGCTTGAGCCTATCAGAAAAGTATATTCAGGACTGACAACAAGCCTTACCAACCAGAATATCATTGATATTACTAAAGCAATTGAAAGTATAAGAAGCCAATTAGTTTAATTAATCTTACATAAATTAATGACCGCAAATAGATTTATTTTGCGGTCTTTTTTTGACCATCTTTCCTATGAGGGAATCTGTACTTCTGGCTCTGATACATATTTTTGCCATTGTTTCAACAATTAACCCGGGAGGTATCTCGTCAAGGGGGAAAAAAATCCTGCGCAGTTACCTCAGGCGGTATCTTAATCGGGAACTGGAAGAGGAATATTATGCTCTCTTTGAAAATAACCTTGAATTCTATTCGAACGAGCTGAAAAGTGTTGATAAGGCTGAATTATCTGATGAGGATTCCCTTATTACCTTCCAGATCACGAATATTTGCCGCCAGATTAAAAAAGGATTGTTCCTCGAAGAAAGAATGATTGTGTTCCTCCAGCTTCTTGAATTCGCCTTTGAAGACGGACTGATATCCGAACAGGAAAAGACAATTGTCGATATAGTTTCGAGGACCTTCAATATCTCGAAAAAGGAATACGATAACGCCTGTGCCTTTATGATCGGTAGATCGTACGATGAAGTGACTCCCGACTGCATACTCATTATCGAGAACGAAAATCCTAAATTCTGGGCCGGAAACACCTACAAGAACTATGAAAGCTGGCGCCATATAAGGATGAAGGGGTTCAAGGGACACATGTTCGTACTGCATATCGAAAGCACCGGATCACTTATCCTTACTTACGACGGAACCCTGACGCTGTATTTTAAGGGACGCGATATAATCGCATGCCGTCCTTATCTTCTAGAGAGAGGAGTAAACATCAAGGGGCAGGGAATTGATCCGATTTATTATTCAAGAATCTACAAGAAATTTGTTTCAAGAAAATTCCCGGAAACAATTGTGTTTGAAGGTCACGAAATTGAATTCCTGTTTAAGAATTCTGACAACGGCGTCAGGAAAATGAATTTCAGGATTGAATCGGGCAACCTGATCGGACTGATGGGAGGAAGCGGGGTTGGCAAAACGACCATGCTTAATTTGCTTCACGGGAAAACCAGGCCCACTTCCGGAAACATATATATCAACGGTTATAACCTTAACGATGAAGCGGATAAGCTCACCGGACTGATTGGATTTGTTCCTCAGGACGACATGCTTATAGAGGAGCTTACCGTATATCAGAACATGTATTTTAATGCCCGCCTCTGTTTTGGAGATTACAACGAGGATCAGTTGAGCAAGACTGTCGACAAGGTCCTTTTTGATCTTGATCTCTTTGACATTAAGGATCTTCAGGTCGGGGACCCGATGAACAAGAAGGTGAGCGGCGGGCAGCGCAAGAGGCTCAACATCGGACTGGAGCTGATGAGGGAACCCGGTGTATTGTTCGTTGATGAGCCGACATCGGGATTGTCCTCATTTGATTCCGAGAAGGTAATGACGCTTCTTAAAAACCAGGCATTGTCGGGGAAGCTCGTATTTACGATAATTCATCAGCCGTCGTCCGATATCCTGAAAATGTTCGACAAGCTCTGGATCCTCGACAAGGGTGGTTATATGATCTATGATGGCGATCCTGTGGAGGCACTGGTTTATTTCAAGACTGAAACATCGCAGGCTAATGCCGCTGAAAGCGAATGTCCCAATTGCGGAAATATCGAAACCGAAAGCATCCTTCATATTGTTGAAGTAAAAGTCATAGATAATTCGGGTTTTGCAGGGAAAGAGAGGCAGATGAGTCCCCGGGAATGGTATGATAAGTACAGGAAGAAAATGATGCCTGTTCTTACAACAGAGCATCCCAAAACGGCTCTGCCCCAAAGTAATTTCAAGATACCCAAAAAATGGGAACAGATAAAAACCTTCGTTAAGCGAAATTTAACACGGAAGCTGGCCGACAGGCAATACATGACAATAAATCTGCTGGAGGTCCCGCTTCTTGCACTGATACTCGGTTTCCTGTCAAAGTACAGTGAAAACGGCATTTACACTTTTGGCGCAAACAAGAATTATCCTGTATTCCTTTTCATGGCCATAATTGTTGCACTGTTTGTCGGACTGACCGTCAGCGCCGAAGAGATTTTCCGTGACAGGAAGATCCTTGAAAGGGAGAAATTTCTTAATATAAGCAGATCAAGCTATCTGTTCTCCAAAATCAGCTTCCTCTTTGTCCTTTCAGCCATCCAGTCGTTAAGTTTTGTTCTTGTTGCCAACACCCTCCTTGAGGTTAGGGGAATGCTCTTTCAGCAATGGCTCATACTCTTCTCAACCGCATGTTTCGGCAATGTGCTGGGCCTGAATATATCGGCAGGAATGAGAACGGCCGTAAGCATCTATATTCTTATTCCATTGCTTCTGGTACCCATGCTTCTTCTGGGTGGAGCAATGATAAAATTCGATGAACTCCATAAATCTATAAGCAAGAAAATCTATGTTCCGATAATCGGTGATGCAGTGGTAACACGATGGTCCTATGAGGCACTGATGGTCGAACAGTTCAAGGGGAATAAATTCGAGAAGCCCTTTTTTAATTATGATATGGAAATAAGCCGTACAGGCTGGTACAATTCATTTCTTATTCCGACGCTGAAGGTAAAGGTCAATGAGTGCAGGACAGCCGGCAAAAACCCGGAGTATGAAGAACTGGTCAGCAAAAATATCAGGAAAATAAATTATCACATTGATGAATTATCTGCTGAGGCAGGGATCCTTCCCGGCAACTGGATCACATCTATGAATTATTCAGGATTAAATGAATATACATGTGATCAGACAAGAATATTCCTTGATTCTCTCGCAACAGTATTACGGATAAAAAACAGGATTTTTTCAGACATGAAGGATTCTCTGGTCAATTCCATTACGGACAGGTTGGGATCAGCTGAATTCCAGATACTTAAGGAAGGTAATTATAATGAGAGTGTAGCAAATATTGTTCTGAACAGGTTAAGCACAAATAAGATCTTTGATTCAGAAAAGAAGCTGATTCAGAAAGCCGACCCTGTTTTCATGAAGCCTGGTTCAAAATACGGACGAGCACATTTTTATGCTCCTTACAAGCAGATTGGCAAAGTACGGATAGACACTCTGCTTTTCAATGTCATTGCAATCTGGATAATGATAATTGGTTTATACGTTACCTTATATCTGAACCTCCTTAAGCGCTTCATTGAATTTCTTGAAACCCTTAAGATCCCGATCTGGAGAAAATTCGGAAGGGAACTTCTGCAGATCTGATGTTGAATCACCTCATCCCCCAAGGGGTTGTTGAAAAAGCTGAGGGTTACCCCCCAACCCCCCAAGGGGGGCTTTATAAAATACCGATGAAAAAAGTTTATCCAAAAAAAAGTCTGGGGCAACACTTTCTGAAAGACAAAGCCATTGCCAGGAAAATATCAGAATCGCTTACCGGGGAAGGTTACAGCAGTGTCCTGGAAATAGGCCCGGGAATGGGGATCCTTACGGATTTTATTGTCAGGAGGCAATTTGCCGATTTCCGGGTAATTGAAATTGACAATGAATCAGTTCATTACCTGAAAACAAATTATCCTCAGCTTGAAAACATAATAACCGGTGATTTCCTGGCTTTTGATATTGATAAATACTTTGAGGGGAAAATCGCTGTGATCGGCAATTTCCCCTATAACATTTCGAGTCAGATTTTATTCAGGATACTGAATCATCGTGATAAAGTTGCTGAAGTGTGCGGGATGCTTCAGAAAGAAGTTGCCCTGCGGATCTGTGCAAAACCCGGATCAAAAACCTACGGTATTCTCAGCTTACTTATCCAGGCATTTTATTCAGCGGAATATCTGTTCTCAGTTTCCAATAAGGTATTCTCACCCCCTCCAAAGGTGCTCTCAGGAGTGATCAGGCTAAAAAGGAATCAGACAGAGCGGCTTGACTGTGATGAGGAACTGTTTTTCAGAGTTGTCAAAGCCTGCTTTAACCAGCGCCGCAAGACTTTGAGGAATTCCGTCAGGTCAGCTTTCGAAATTAACCCCGATGATTTTTATTTATATCCGCTAAGACCCGAGCAGCTCAATGTCGCTCAGTTTGTCGAACTCACAAACTGGATAAAGAAGAATCTCCGGACCTCAGAATGAGAATCCGATAGCATCAACGGGATTCATCCTGGCAGCAGCGTTTGCCGGTGCATAACCAGCCACAATTCCGATGATGCCCGAGATGAATACCGCAAGGACTATATTGCTGAGAGTAAGGTACATATTAAGTTCGTACAGGTAGTTTACTATAAGGGTCCCGAAAAAGATCATGATAAGTCCAAGAACTCCTCCGGCTACCGAAAGGAGGACAGACTCGGTAAGGAACTGCTGGAGAATAAAGAATCTCTTGGCTCCCAGCGCTTTCTGTATACCGATTATATTTGTCCTTTCCCTGACTGATACGAACATAATGTTGGCAATCCCGAATCCGCCAACTAAAATGGCAAACGCTCCTATGATCCAGCCTGCTATGTTGATCCCTTTAAAAACTGCCTCAAAACCCTGCGAAAGCATTGTCGAATTGTTGATCGAGAAGTTCGAGATCTCGGCCGGTTTCAATCTTCTCGAAGCCCGTAAAACCATAGTAAGCTCATCAGTAAGCTCACGGACTGAAACTTCCGGTTTTGCTTTTACCATCATCTGGGAATCAACGAACCTGTTACGGATATTAATGAAACTTCTTCCATAATTCAGAGGTACAAGAGTGATCTGGTCGACATTGCTCAGGCTGATCGCTCCCTGCCCCTCCTTTTTCAGGACTCCGATGACCCTGGCCTTATAACCATCGGACATCGAGATTTCCTTTCCAACAGGATCGGTATTCTCAAAAAGCCTCTCAGCAATTTCGGCTCCAAGAACTGCCACATTGCTTCCGCTCGAATATTCGAAGGGAGAAAAAAAACGTCCCTTAGCTATCTCAAACAAAACCACTCTTTCCATACCGTCTGTTATTGCAGCCACAGGGGCATCGCTTGCAACATTGTTCTTATATTTGAGCCTGTCGGACTTTGCGACAAGAAATGAAGCTGCCTCGGCTTTTGTCGATCTGTTGGTAATTGCCTGATAATCATTGTATGAAATTGTCGGCCATTTGATGATGTCCCACCATGGAAGGTTCCCATCGAACGACCAGGGAAACTTCTGAATATAAACAACATTGCTGCCCATTGAATTAATGGAGTCGCGGACTGATTTCTCCATCCAGTCAAGCACTGTAAATACTGAAATGATGCAGAAAATTCCGATAGTAATTCCGAAAAGAGAAAGGAATGTACGTAATTTATTAACTACCACTGATTTAACGGCAAATAAAAATCCTTCAATGAATAGCCTTAATGACATTTTCGGAATTATTTTCAATATTTAACGGAAGGTCAAAGGTAAGAAAATCATTTGGATTTTATAAGTCCATATCCCGGCTGTCAATATTCATAATTATTTTGTATTGAGGATTATAAAAAAATATCTATTTTTAACCGCCTGAATCTGCAGGGAGATGCCTTTCATAAAATTCAGATTATGAGTGAAAAAAGAATTAGCAGTGCATTAATATCTGTTTATTATAAGGATGAACTTGATGAAATTGTCGGTACCCTCAATGAACTGAATATTAAAATCTATTCCACAGGGGGTACCTATAATTTTATAAAGAATCTGGGCGTACCTGCTGAGACTGTTGAATCACTCACAACCTACCCTTCCATCCTGGGAGGAAGAGTTAAAACCCTGCATCCCAAAGTTTTCGGAGGCATTCTTGCCAGGAGGTCAAATCCTGAAGATATAGAGCAGCTGAATAACTTCAGGATACCTGAAATTGACCTTGTAATTGTTGACCTTTATCCTTTTGAGAACACTGTCCGTTCGGTTGATGATGAGGAGGAAGTAATTGAAAAAATAGATATAGGAGGGATTTCCCTCATAAGGGCTGCTGCTAAAAATTTTAATGATGTCCTTGTTGTATCCGGAAGG
Source organism: Bacteroidales bacterium (assembly GCA_036848255.1). Taxonomy (GTDB): domain Bacteria; phylum Bacteroidota; class Bacteroidia; order Bacteroidales; family VadinHA17; genus LD21. The sequence continues at coordinate 6,776 of DAIUKI010000075.1, forward strand.
AATCAATATGGAAAATTATCAGCTCTGTTGAAAGAGAAAAAGGGAATGACTTCACTTGAAGACAGGAAATATTTCGCGGCAGAAGCCTTCAAAACCTCTTCGAATTATGATACTGCTATTTTCAAATATTTCAACAGGAGCGCCGGGATCGGGGTTTTCCGTGAAAGCATAGATGCTTCATCCCCTCTTCGTTACGGTGAGAATCCCCACCAAAAGGGAGTCTTCTTCGGCGATCAGGGCAGGTTGTTTGACAAGCTTCACGGCAAAGAGATATCTTACAATAACTTTCTCGATATTGATGCTGCCCTTGGGTTAATTGATGACTTCAACGAGACTACTTATGTTGTCATAAAGCATAACAATGCGTGTGGTGCAGCTTCCCGCGAAAATCCGGCTGATGCTTTTAGGGATGCGCTTGCATGTGACCCTGTATCGGCTTATGGTGGTGTGATAGCTTCCAATTCACCTGTCGGAGAAGAAGAAGCCTCAGAAATTGACAAGATCTTTTTTGAAATAATAATTGCTCCTGAATATAACAATAAGGCGCTTGAGATCCTTAAGCAGAAAAAGAACCGGATAATTCTGGCAAGGAAGGAAAAAGCAAGAAATCAATATCATTTCAGGTCACTTCTTGACGGTGTCTTGTGGCAGGAAAAGGACCTGAGTACGGAATCGGCCGGTGACATGAATCCCGTGACAAAAAAGGTTCCGGCTCCAGGAGAATTTGAGGATCTGGTATTTGCAAACAAGATCGTAAAACACAGCAAATCAAATGCAATTGTTCTTGCAAAAAATAAGCAGCTTTGTGCAAGCGGGATCGGTCAGACTTCCAGGGTGGACGCATTGAAACAGGCTATTGAAAAAGCCCATTCATTCGGCTTTGATCTGAATGATTCCGTCCTGGCTTCGGATGCTTTTTTCCCGTTTGCCGACTGTGTGGAGATAGCCCATATTGCAGGTGTGACTGCAATTGTACAACCCGGTGGATCAGTCAGGGATCAGGAATCAATCGATTTTTGCAATTCAAACGGAGTTTCAATGGTATTTACGGGGAAAAGACATTTTAAACACTAATAACATTAATCATCTCAATATATGGGACTATTTTCATTCTTGACGCAGGAGATCGCAATTGACCTGGGAACGGCTAACACTGTTATCATACATAATGATAAAATAGTTGTTGATGAACCATCTATAGTTGCTATTGATAAGAATACGGGAAAGCTGATTGCAATTGGGGAAGCAGCCCGGCAGATGCATGGAAAGACACATGAAAATATTAAAACCGTCAGACCTTTGCGCGATGGTGTGATCGCTGACTTTAATGCCGCGGAGCTGATGATAAGGGGCATGATCAAGCTCATCAACACCGGAAACAGGTTCTTTGCTCCATCCCTTAAGATGGTGGTTTGCATCCCTTCAGGCAGCACAGAGGTGGAACTGCGTGCCGTTCGCGATTCGTCGGAACATGCCGGCGGACGCGATGTATACCTGATATATGAACCGATGGCTGCAGCAATAGGTATTGGGCTCGATGTGGAGGGTCCCGAGGGCTGTATGATCATCGATGTCGGCGGAGGTACAACTGAAATTGCCGTAATTGCACTCGGAGGAATTGTATGCAATAAATCGATTAGGATTGCCGGAGACGGATTTACAGCTGATATCCAATCATATATGAGGCATCAGCACAACATAAAGATAGGTGAAAGAACTGCAGAGGATATCAAGATAGCTGTCGGTGCAGCTTTACCGGATATTGATAATCCGCCTCAGGATTATATTGTAAGGGGACCAAATATTATGACTTCGCTTCCGATTGAGATTCCAATCTCATACCAGGAGATTGCATACTGCCTTGACAAATCGCTTACAAAGGTTGAGGCAGCCCTTCTCAACGTCCTTGAGCAAACACCTCCCGAACTTTATGCTGATATTGTGAACAAGGGAATATACCTTGCCGGAGGAGGCGCACTCCTGAGAGGCCTCGACAAACGACTGTCCGATAAGATTAATATAAATTTCAATGTCGTTGAGGATCCTCTGCATGCAGTTGCGAGAGGTACCGGAGTGGCACTAAAGAATGTGGATAAATTTCCTTTCCTGATGAGATAACCTGACGGTGTGAATGAGAAACCTGCTAAACTTTCTGCTGAAGTACATAAACCTTATTGTATTTCTTATCCTGGAAGGAATAGCATTGTATTGGCTCACAAATGGAAATAGTTATCATAATTCAACAGTGGTAAGAGCGGTCCAGGGAGTTACAAGGGGTCTGGATGAGAGAATAAACAATGTCAGGACTTACCTGAATCTTCGAGAGATAAATTCAAACCTTGCTTCAGAGAACAGCGAACTTAAAAACCGCCTGGAAAAGTTTACGCAGAAGGGTGATCCTGACTTTATTACTGTCGACGATTCACTACTCAGGCAGCAGTATCAGTATACTTCAGCCAGGGTCATAAACAATTCAGTCAACAAGCAAAAAAATTACTTTACTCTCGATAAGGGGAGCCTTCAGGGCATAAAGGTTGATATGGCTGTTACTAACGGGAAGGATGCCGTTGGAGTTATTGTAGGTTGTT